>NVRR01000099.1 GCA_002732675.1 Sneathiella sp.
AAATTCCATTACTTCGGGCCAAATCACGAGCCCAGACCGCCTTTTACCGTGCCATACCACGGCTGTCCAGATGGTTAGCGCTGGCAAAGCTCGGCCAAGCCTGATATTGAAGATAAAAAACAATAACATGGAAACTCGTTTTCCACATCCGATAGATAAACGGAAACATCACGTGATACTCATCGATAAAAACCCTGCTTCTGCCATCGACGACATCAAGGCCGGATTTGAAGCCGCCGGATATATTTGCGACCGCCATATCGCCACCTGCATTTACCTCTCCCAAAAACTGGATAAACCAATTTTGGTGGAAGGCCCTCCGGGCGTTGGCAAGACCGAGCTTGCCAAGGCGGCATCCGAGTTGTTGTCAGCACCGCTGATCCGACTGCAATGTTATGAGGGCCTCGACGAATCCAAGGCTTTGTATGAGTGGAAATATGGCAAGCAGCTACTCTATACTCAAATCCTGAAGGAAAAGCTCGGCGACCTGCTGGAGGATGCCGTGGGGCTTGAACAGTCCATGGAGAAGCTCCATCAGTTTGGCGATAGCTTCTACTCGGAGAAATTCCTTGAGCCCCGGCCACTCCTGCAAGCCCTGAATTCGGAAGTCAAAGCCGTTCTGCTAATCGACGAGATCGACAAGTCGGATCATGAGTTTGAGGCCTATTTGCTGGAAATCCTCTCCGATTATCAGATTACCGTGCCGGAAATCGGTACGATAAAAGCGAAAACCAAGCCACTTGTTTTCCTCACCAGCAACAATACCCGGGAAATGAGTGACGCGCTCAAGCGCCGCTGCCTTCACCTCTATATTCCCTTTCCAGATACCGAACTGGAACGCCGGATCATCAAGACCCGCGTGCCGGAGCTGGACGAGAACCTCAGGAACCAACTGGTGTCTTTTGTCCAGCAGCTTCGTACCCAGGATCTGAAGAAACTTCCCGCGGTTAGCGAGACCATTGACTGGGCCCGGACCCTGTTATTGCTGCATGCTGAAAAACTAGATACGGATATGGTGCGCAACACTTTGAATATGCTTCTAAAATTTGAAGAAGATATCGATAATATGAATACCGAAGTGCCGAAATTTATTGCTGTTGCCCGTAAAGAAACGCGCTAATGGATAAACCGCTCGCGGAATTTGTAGAAATGCTGCGCTATGCACAAGTGCCGGTCACCATCAGCGAAAGCCTGGATGCCGCGGCAACAGTGCAGCTTATCGGCTACCAAGACCGAGCGCTTCTGAAATCGGCCTTATCGCAGGTCATGGCCAAATCTGTCGATGAGCATCGAAGCTTTGATCGCTGCTTCGATCAGTTCTTCAGCTATAATATCGACTTTGGCTTCGAAGACGAAGCACCCGACGGGGCAGAGGAAAGTGAGGCCGGTACAATATTACCTGACGAAGCGCCTGCCGCCGATCCGGGATCGCCAGACGAGGAAGGTACCCCAAATCAGGGAGAGATGTCGCTCACCCAGATGCTGGAACAAAGCGATCGTATAGCGCTCACCATGGCCATGACCGAGGCCGCCGGGGCGGTTAATCTCAGCCGCATTGTCCTGATGACGCAGCGCGGACTGTTCACCCGGCGGATCATGGAAAAAATGGGCCTCGACGCGGTGAACCGCGAGATTACGGCGCGCGAAGGCAGCGGTGACGAAGACGGCGCAAAGGAGCTTTCGGGCCAACTTGAAATTCTCTTCGACGCAGTACGCGATAGGGTGGAGCGGCAGCTTGCGCTTACCAGCAGTGGCAAGGGCATACAGTTTCGTCAGGAAATCCTCAAGAAAGTGCGGCTTTCCAATATCGAGCAGCGGGATTTCCGGCATATGCGCGATATCGTCCGCCGTATGGCCAAGCGGCTCACCGACATGAACTCCCGCACCCGCAAGGTCAAGAACCGCGGGCAACTGGATATCCGCAAAACCATACGCCGCAATATCGCCTATGACGGCATCCTCTTCGAAACCCATTGGAAACAGAAACATAAAGACCGCCCGAAGGTGCTTGCAGTCTGCGATGTCTCGGGTTCTGTCGCCGCAGTCGCACGGTTTCTACTGCTATTTCTATATAGCCTGAATGAAGTCCTGCCCAATGTCCGCTCCTTCGCCTTCTCCGGAACATTAGGCGAAGTCACCGATCTGTTCGACCGCTACGGTCCTGAAGAAGCCGTGCCGCGGGCCATTGAAATCTATGGCGGCCGATCTACAGACTATGGCCGATCGCTCGAAGACTTCAAGGAGTTGATCTTTGATGATATTGACAATCGGACAACCGTGATTTTTCTCGGCGACGGTCGCTCCAATCAATCGGATCCGCGCATTGATATCCTTAAAGACATCAAGGCCCGGGCGAAACGGGTGATCTGGCTCAATCCGGAACGAAAATCTATCTGGGGTACGGGCGATTCCGAAATGCTGCGGATTGCGCCTTATTGCTCCATCGCGCACACCTGCAATTCGCTGAATAAACTGGAACTGGTCATTCGCGACCTTCTGAAGGCAAATTAGATCCGGCCCTGGACCACAATTGATGTTGCCAAGGAAAATAATTCCGTATCAGATGCCAAATTCTTTCCTCTGTCCAAAAACGGTTCGTTAGATGTTTGCTGATGTAAGTACCCCTCTCCTCATAGGCCTTATCCTGACTCTGGCCGCCACCGGCATAATCGGCGGCGTTCTCGCTGGATTGTTGGGAGTTGGCGGCGGCATTATCATTGTGCCGGTACTTTATAATGTACTGCCGTTTTTTGGCGTAGAGGATGACGTCCGCATGCATATCGCTGTGGGAACCTCGCTGGCGACCATTATTCCTACGTCAATTTCCTCGGCGCGTTCTCATTTCAAAAAAGGGGCTATTGATACGGACCTGTTGAAAAAATGGGGTCCGTGGATCCTTTTTGGCGTGATTGGCGGCACGATATTGGCGAACATTGTTGATGCTTTCGTGCTAACCCTTGTTTTCGCAGTTCTGTCCCTCATTGTTGCGGCCAATATGGCGTTCCGCCCCGATAATCTGCAGGTTTCAGGCGGCCTCCCCAAGGCCCCGCTCAAGCAGTTTATCGCCGTCTTTATCGGCTGGTTCTCGGCAATGATGGGAATTGGTGGCGGTACCTTCTGCGTCCCGATCCTGACCTTGTTTAATTACCCGATCCGCAAGGCCGTTGGCACTTCCGCTGCCGTCGGCCTGATAATCGCCGTTCCGGGAACAATTGGATTTTTAATCTCCGGACTGGATGTTGCGGATTTGCCGGCGGGCAATATCGGATATGTCAATATTCTCGGGTTTCTGGTGATAGCGCCGATGACCATCCTTTTCGCCCCTATCGGCGCGAAAATTGCCCATCGTATTGACACAGGGTCGCTTAAAAAATTGTTCGCCTTCTTCCTGTTCGCCACGTCGGCCCGCATGTTCTACAGTTTGCTCTAATGACCCTCACAGGCAGGCTTACGCCGGAGCTGCGCGATCTTGAATGGGTGATTTCATCACCATTTTTACTGGCGGACATGCCCTCTCCAGACCTAGCGACACATCCCGAAACCGTGCGATTGCTGTCAGAACTCCGAAAGGATCCTACCCCGCTCCTCAAACATCTTCAAAATATCAAGCGGCATACCTTGGGCAGTTATTTCGAGCAGTTGGTTATTTTCTGGCTCTCAAACCTCCCCTCCGTCACCGTTGTCGCCGCAAATCTTCAAGTGCAGCATGGCACACAAACCATCGGGGAATTTGATCTGCTGTTTGAGTTTGATGGCAGGGCCTATCATTGGGAGTTGTCCGTAAAATTCTATCTCAATACCGGGACCGGCCGGAATGAAGCCGACTTCGTCGGGCCGCTGAAAAAAGATAATCTGGGAAAGAAACTGGACCGGCTTTATGGCCATCAGCTTACCTTGCCAGGGCGCCCTGACGCTATCAAGCTGCTCTCTAACCTCGGCATGGCGGACGTAACTTCCTTCCCCTGGGTCAAGGGCGCGCTTTTCCAGCCCTTTGCCACGCGCCAATCTGTTTCCCTTCCACCAAGGATTTCTACAGCATGTTCACTTGGCGTATGGACAAGCCTTGATGCTCTCCCGACCCTCTCCCTGCCCGCCTTCAATCATTTTATCCTTTTACAAAAGCGCCGCTGGCTGACCAGCGAACATTACGCAGATGAAGCCTACCAAGGTGGACGCAGCGCCTTTAATACAGAGGTATCAGAATTCCTCAGGCGACATAATAGTCCTGTTCTTGGCTGCCTGCTGAGCAATCAGGACGGGGAGCCATTACCGGAAATTTATCGCCTGTTCATTGTGCCAAATGACTGGCAACGGCTATCCGTTTAATCGCACAACGGTGATAAATTTGGCGATGGTGAAAAAGGCATCAGACAGCTCTGACGCCGTTTCAACTCGAAAATAATGACCTACTGTGGTCGCGCAAGCGCTCAACAAAGTGGATGTAGCCGTCGGAGCCAAATAGTCAACCACATAAATCGTCACCCCGTTGGATTTGAGCCGAGAGCAAACATCGCCGAGTAAAATATTCTCAACCCCGGGATCAGCATTCCCGGTGCCGACGGTCAGGACGATAATTTTCCCGGTAATCGGATCATTATACGCGACGGGGGATGTGCTGCCAATTTCCCAAAGTGATTGCCATAGCGGCGATAAGATGCGCTCCCCCCAAGCCATGCCCCGACCCAAAGACGTCGTTCCGTGGCCGGAAAGAGTAGCCAGTGCCGCTGAAATACCTGCAGACGAATTGCTGATCGGCATTATCCGATCCGGGCGACAATCGGCCGTGGTCGTCACTGAAAAATGCGGGATACCGGTCACCGGGTCGAGCTCAGATGAAACCTCTAGGATCAGTGGAAACTTCTCTGTGCCGGGCGTAAGATCGGTAACACCCGCAGCTCCGGTGCGAACATCCACGCACCAGCGTTGCTCTGCCAGATCGCCGCCCCATGCTGTCGTGCCCGGTACATTCGGCGGAATATTTATTGGCCAGGCGCCGTCAACCACCCAGTCAGAATGGGGCGCGACATTTGCCAGCGTGTTGCCGACCGGAACAAGCCCAAACTGAAGGCCCGAATTTTCAAAGGCAAATGATCCGAACAATGTCATAAAATTTTGAGCTGTTGCTGTGAGATCAGCAAGCTTTCCTAAAGTCCCCATTTCCGCACTACTATCGAGGATCATCACAAGCTCGGCATCCGGCATCACCTGCCGGGTGGTCACCGTTTCCCGCAAGCTGACGTCATCTAGGAAGCCCACAAAGGAGAGCATTGTTGTCGGGACCAGCGCGTCCACTGTCACGGTGACATTACCCGTTGTGGTATTTATGGCCAGCGATACTGTCGGCGACGCCGCGACCGCGCCGCTGAAGGAAAGCAGTTTCATTCGCCGAAAAGTAGCGGCGACTGTTTCACTCGCCAGGGTATTAAGCTCACTCTCCGATAAGAAATTGAGGTTTTTGGCGGCGGCCACGGCAGCCATTTCGGTGGCGATTGACAACCGCGACTTCACGGCAAAAAACCGGGCGGCATCCACACTAAAGGCCGCAACGCCAAGGACAATTAAAACCGCGAGAGTGAAAATCAACGCCGCCGCACCTTCTGTATCCCTGCCAAGGTTTCGTAGGTTACGAAAAAGCCACCACATTGGCTTATCGTTCCTATTCAAGGCTGCGAACCGCCGGGTATCGCGCGACTGAGGCGGCATGCCCCTGCATCGTCAGATCAGCCATCGATAACAAACTGGAGAAAAAGAAAGTCGGTGACGGTTCGGCGCAGACACTCACCATCACGAAATAGTTTATTTTTGCGCTTCCGTTTGCCGATGCGCTTGGTGACGTAAAACCGGAAGAGGGAGAGAGACAAGCCGACGCGCCGGTTGTCGCCGCTCGTGACCATAATATCTCGGATGCGTCAACGGGATGAACACGAAGGCTGCTGATCTGTACCGACACGACGGACGCCAACCCGGCGCCATCGACAATTTTGTGAGCGACCTGTGCTGCATTCACAAAGTCAGACTCGGTGAAGCTGCGCTGCTGAGCAAATTGATCCGCCAATACTCCTGCGGCCCTGTCGGCCTGAAACGTCATCTGGACAAAACGTACCAAATCCACACCGGCAAAGAGCAAAAACATAATCACTGGAATAAACAACGCGGCCTCGACCATGACATTCCCGTCGACCCGGCGCCCGATGTCCAATGCATTAGCGCGCATTCTTGATCACCGCCGTTGCCGTCGTTGTTATATTTTCGCCGCTGTAAAGCAGATCCGCAAACGGTGTGACAAGATCGACCATATAATCAATCCTATACGAGACAAGCTGTCCTGCATCGCCAAGCAAAGGCCCTCCCATATTTATACTGTTGCCCACATACGCCGCCATATCGTCATAGGTGGAGACAGACAGGGTCAGATTTGACGCGTCCACCAAACTCCCAAAGGATGCTGACGCGATGCTTTCTAAGGCAGTCTCGACATCTGTTTGCGTTGCCATCACTCTCGCGGAAGGCGCAACATCAAATTTGTAGTGATTGGATAGCTCAACGGTTAGTTGCCCGGCCAGACTGTTTGCTAACAAGACACGGCTAACATCAACAACGCCGAGTATCAGAGCGAATATCAGCGGAATGATAAATGCGAATTCGACCGGGAGAGCGCCGTGATCATTGCCGGTAAATCCACCCCGTTGTCTCACGAGACCTCCTCCAGCTGCGGAGCATAAGGGGTACGCGGACCGAGCAGGAGCCGCCGGATACTGTCCTTGTCATCAATTCGCCGCAACAGCTCATAATACCTAAGATTATTCTCAACTGTTGCCGGGTCTAGGTCCAACCCGCTGATCCTGCTCGCCGCCTCCCGATCCCCTTTGAGGCCATAGGCCATCGCCAAATTCTGGCGAATGACTGCGGTGGCGTCGTCCCCAAAGGCGATTTCATTTAGATGGGTGATTGCCGTCTCGTAATCCCCTTCCATCAGGAAGGAGAGCGCGAAATTATTCTTCAGGCCAATATCCTTTGGCGTCAATAATAATGCCTGAAGATAAAGCGACCGTGCCATGGCATGGCGGCCTGCCATGTCGCTGGAAATTCCGAACCCCGATAATGCGGCCACATGATCGGCGTCAAGGTCAATGCTTTTTTCAAAATACAGAGCGGCAATGGCCGGGCGATATAAAAATAGATTTGCCCGGCCCAGCCCCATCAGGACCTTGCTATCCTCAGGCGTCTCTTGTTCCAGCCTTTCGAAGATTTCAATGGCTTCTATGGCCGCGCCTGCCTGCAGATAGAGCGCGCCGAGCTTGTAGAGAGTGTCTGTGTCGGTCGGATCTTTTTCGAGAATTTTCTGATAAACATCTATGGCCGCCGCAATATTTCCAGTCTTCACGGAAATTTCGGCAATTTTCAGGGCCTGCCCCCGCGCTGTCGTTTCCTTCAAAAAGTCCGGGCTCGCGAGTTTCCCTGTCGGTAACATGCACCCGGATAAAACCAATAATAAAAGCAAACAAGTAAACCGCGCCATACTCATCCCCCTATGGTTCGCATCATTAAGATAAACCCGGGTCCGGCCGCGATGGCGACAACGGGCGGCAGGATAAAGGCTATCAGCGGAAAACTCAGCAAAGCGGGCATGCGCGCGGCGGCAGCTTCCAATTTCAAAATACTGAGTTTTCTGTTTTCAAGCGCCACAGCTTTCAGCGCCCCGGTGATAGACGTTCCGTATCTCTCTGACTGCCGCAACGCCAACACCAGATACTTCAGGCTTTTCGACGTCGTCCGTTCCTGCAAATTGGTCAGTGCCATGGATTTATCCGGTAAAATTCGAAGTTCATTCAACGTAATTTTCATCTCCGCACATAGCGCCGGAGCAAAAGCCTCCAACCCGGCGACCGCCCGGGTGAGTGCGGTTTCGAGGGTCAGGCCCGCCTCAACACAGAGGACCAGAAGATCGATCATGTCGGGAACAGTGCGTTCGATTTCCTGCTCCCGTGATCGAATGAAATAGCGGAGCACCATATGGGGGAGATAGCTTGCGAGGCCGGCAACCACAAAAGCACTCCCCCAGAACAACAAAGGCGCCGGCGTTGGGAACAGGTTCAATGCTGGCAAAATGACAATCGTCATGCCCCCACCAATGCCGGCCAGGCATAACCGGAGAACAAAGAACGGTAACAGCATCTTTTTTGAGCCAAATCCAGCCTGCCCCAGCTGTCTGGTCAGAGTTGCACCGCCATGCAGAGTGAGAAGATGACGCCGATATCCTGTCAGAGCACTCCTGTTCCCGGCAAGCGGGGTAGCCACGTCGTTACGTGTAAGGGTCACAATTTCAACGGGTTTTGTCGCGGGTAGAAATCCGGTCTGCCGCAGGGCTTGTAACCGATTATCAATTCGCTCCCGGTGTTTAGCGCGCAACGCGAGATAAAAACTGACGGCCGCGGTCAAGCAGCAAAAGCCAGCGACGATAGGCAGCCAATTATAAAAATTGAGGTCATTCAGAAACATCATCACCTCAATGTCCGCAGCAGCTGCGAAATGATAAAAAATCCAATGACCGTGCTCGCCACGCCATACATCAGCACCGACCGGCCAGACGGATCCTCAAGCAGAAATTTAAATTGGTTTTCATTTGTGAGCGCCAGGGTAAACAGGATGCCGACGGTGACAGACGCGACGATTTTAGCGGACAACCGTGCTTCTGACGTTATTGCCTTTGCCTTCATGGATTGCGCCCGCCGTTCCCGCAGGACAACGTTCAGGTTTTCAAGTACTTCGGCATATTGCCCACCGGATTTCTGCTGCAGGATCAAGGTCGTCGCCATAAACTGGAATTCCTTGATATTGGTCTCTTCTACGGTTGATAGCAGGATAGTTTCGAGATCAATGCCGATCCCCAGCTTTTCTCCCATGATCTGGAATTCCCGCCCGATCGGCCAGGGCATTTCACGGGCGATCACCTGAAAATTTTCCTGAATAGACATGCCGACGCGAGCGCCGCGAATGATAATATCGATGGCCTCGGGCAATTGCGCCGTAAAAAGAAACCGTTTTCGACGCTTGCAATATAACTGCCAAAGCATGATGACGCCGATACCGCCGAGTACCATAACCAGAATAGTTGTCGCGACAACGGGAACGGTAAAGAAGAGAACGCAGAAAATCACTATCAGGGTCAGGAGACCTATTAGCCAATAGGTCATCCGGCGCTTTCTGGGGCCAAGAAGGCGCTCTAACCGGTTTCCATCCGCGTAGAAGAAAGAGAAATTATTATCCGGCTGTTTCTCCTGGGCTGTCTCCGTCATATCACGCGATAGAGTTTCAAGGCGTAAATCCAGGAGCCTGTTTTTCTTGCCTACATTCCGGTAGATCACGCTCACCAATGCCAGTCCCGACACCACGAACATCGCGAGCATCAGGATGCTTATGTTTGGTAAGGAGACTATGTAAGTCATAAAATAGTCCATTATGTCATGACATCCATAAGCTCCTGGACACATCCAAATTTTTTGATTTTTTCTTGAAAATTCGGCCGGATTCCGGTGCCGCTAAACATATCTTCTGGCGCTCGTGACTGTTCATCGTCCGTCTCGTTGTAGCGGAACAATTCCTGACTGGTGATCACATCGCCTTCGAGGCCGACGATTTCAGATATATTCCGAATAAAACGGTGCCCGGTTGCGCCGCGCTCCATATGTATGACCAGATCAAGGGCGCTGGTGATATGTTGCCGTGCCCCGCGGCTTTGATAATTTGACTGGCTCGACAGCAT
>NVRR01000100.1 GCA_002732675.1 Sneathiella sp.
GCGGCACGGTAGGCGAAAGTCGCCTTACCCGCCCCCGTCGCGCCGGTGATCAGCCAGGCATGGTGGAAACGGCCACTGTTGTAATTCTCCAGAAAGGCATTTTCCGCGTGGGATTGCCCGACCAGCTCTTCGGTTTCCTTTGGATGGGGATAATTCTCCAGTTTGTCGGCGACGGGCAGATCGCTCACGACAGAAACCGGTTCTGAATTTCAGCGCGCAAATCGCGTTGTATGTCCTCAACCGACCTTGTCGCATCAATAACGACACAGCGGTCAGCGTTCTTCCGGGCGATATCCAGAAACCCCTCCCGAAGGCGTTGATGAAACGCCAGTTCCATTTTTTCAAAACGATCTTCGTTATGGAGACGGCCCTCAGTGCGCCTCAAACCTTCTTCTGCGGGTAAATCGAAGATAAAGGTCAGTTCCGGGGCGAAATCAGCCACCGTAAAGTCATGCACCTTTTGCACCGCTTCGATCCCAAGCTGATTTCCATAGCCTTGATACGCCATTGTGGAATCCGCGAACCGGTCCGATATAACCCATGTGCCCGCCGCAAGCGCGGGCCAGACTGTCAAACGAAGATGATTTCGCCGCGCTGCATAGAAAAGCAAAGTCTCGCCAATAGCGTCCCATCGATCCGGATCGCCCGTGAGCAACAACTCCCGGATATCATCCGCACCCGGGGCACCGCCCGGTTCCCGTGTCGCCACCACCGCAATCGCTTGCGACGTCAGAAAATCGCTGAGTAATTTGGCTTGCGTCGATTTACCGCTGCCATCCCCTCCTTCCAGAGTGATGAACTTCCCGCTATGAGGCTGGACTTTCGGCATAAATTTCGTCGCGCTTACTGCGAAGACGGGCCGAAGATAAGATACTCCACGGCCGATGTCAGGCGGCCAACCATGCCGGGACGCGCAATATCTTTCGTTGCCACCAGCGGCACCGTCACCGCCGCTGCATCAGGTGTTTCAACAACAAGCTGCGCGACCGGCGTCCCCTTCAGTATGGGGGCCGGGATTGGGGCATCATAGACGACTTTGACAATCATGGATTTGCGCGCCTGCCGGGACAATGTAATCACGACATCTTCCTCAACGGTCAACGGAACCGTGTCCTCACTACCAAGCCAGACCCGCGCATTGTCGACCACGTCGCCGGGATTGAACAACGCGTAATTGCCAAATTCCCGAAAACCCCATTCCAGCAGGCGTTCCGCTTCCCGGCCCCGCTCTTTTACACTGGTAAGGCCATTGACAACCACGATCAGCCGACGACCATTCCGCTCTGCCGAGCCAACAAGGCCGTAGCCAGACTCTTCCGTATGGCCTGTTTTCAGACCATCCGAGCCATTTTTCTTATAAAGAAGCGGGTTTCTATTTCCCTGCTTGATATCGCTATAGGTAAATTCCCTCTCATTGAAAATACTGTAATATTCAGGGAAAGTTTCGATGATGTATCTGGCCAGTTGGGCCAGTTCCCGCGCCGTCATGCGATGTTCTGGATCGGGCCAGCCCGTTGCATTTTTGAAGGTGCTTTGTTCAAGGCCAAGCTCGCGCGCCCGATCTGTCATGGCGACGGCAAAGGCTTCTTCTGATCCGGAAAGGCCTTCGGCAACAACGATACAGGCATCATTACCGGACTGCACAATAATACCGCGTAAGAGATCACCGACAGCAACGCGCGTATCAACCCTGACGAACATTTTAGAGCCGCCTTTTTTCCAGGCTTTCTCGCTAACCGGCAAAGTATCTTCAAGCTTCAAGGATCCGTCCTTTAACCGCTCAAACACCATGGTAACCGTCATCAGCTTGCTCATGGACGCCGGGGCCATCAGCTCATCGGCATTTTTCTCCATCAAGATGGCGCCCGTGTTCATATCCATCAAGATGGCTTCACGTGCTGGCGTGTCAATTGCCTGCGCCAAGGGGACCGCGACAGCGAGACAGAAAATTATCCAGGAAAACAACTGTCCGATTTTCAAGGCTTGCGTCCACATAGTCCCGTTTCCCGTCTTTTCTCTCATGATTTGCCGTATCACCAAATGCGACCGCATTTTGGTCAGCACAGGCGATATGAGTTTCGCAAAGGGATCGTCACTCAACGATGATCCGCGCCTCCCTATGCCCCGCATTGATCAAATTTGCAAGCATTTCATCAGCTTGGACAATGCCGTTCACAGGGCCCATGCGCACCCGGTAAAAATCCTGGCCGTTAACGAGCACCTGGCTAACTTTCGCCGGGCCAAGCGTCGACAAACGGGCGCTTAGTTTATTGGCATTATTAAAATCTGAAAACGCGCCCGCCTGAATAAAGATTTCGGTATCAACAACCGGGGATATTGCGATCCCTGATGTTCCAATAACGGCGCTTGACGCAAACTGTATCGGCCTGTCCGCCGCTGGAGCCGGTAATGGCTGGCTTGCCGGTAACGGTGCAGCGGCTACATTTGGCGGCGGCGCCAATGTTGCAGACGTTATGGACGTACTTGGCACAGCGGCGACATTATTCTGCTCATTCAAGGGCGTCTGCGGTTTGGCCACAATATTGCTATTGCCGTTGCCTTCGGAATCGACTACCTGAACCCGGACCTTGGCCGTTCCGTTCTGGATGACACCCAGAAGCTCGGCAGAGCGACGGGACAAATCAATAATACGCGAATGCGCAAATGGCCCCCGGTCATTGACCGTCACGATGACAGAGCGGCCATTTTCAAGATTGGTCACCCGCACATCCGTCGGCAGCGGCAAAGTCTTGTGAGCGGCCGTCAGTTTATGCATATCATAGACCGCCCCATTGGCCGTCCGCCGCCCGTGAAAAGGCTCCCCATACCAGGAGGCGATCCCCGTCTCATCATAGGATTTATCCACTGCCGGATAATACCAGATCCCGCCGATCTGATAGGGCTTGCCAATCTTGGCCTCGCCGCGATCGACATCTTTGTTGCTGACCGCCGCTGTTGTCGTTGACGGCGTTGGCGTCGACTGCGCCCTATACTTTTTTGCGCCGTAGCTGAGCAAATTCACTTCAGAACAGCCACCAAGGACCAGCACGGCAACAAGAGCCGTTGAAACGCCCAATTTTCGAGTAAACAACATAATCCTAGTACGCACCCTTCTCAACTTTCGCCGATAATCGTAATTTACCCGTCTCCGATCAGATCGGCAAGCTGTCCGACAGACATGGCAAAATATGTTGATCTATTCCATTTCAGGATTGTTCGGTAATTGGTGTAAACCAGATAGGTCTGGCCATTTCCGCCTTTTGGCTGCACCAGCGATCCCGTCAATTGCCGCGTTGGTAAATCTGTTCCGTTCATCCGGCGCACGCCAAGTGCCTGCCAGTCGCGCATGGGTTTGGCAATTTTCAGATCTATTAGCGAAAGGTCAAATGCGCTCGGCAGGATAACCTCCCTGCCCCAGGCCTGATCCCCCTGCCAGCCAGATTTCGCCAGATAATTTGCGGCGGACGCAAACACGTCGGCTTTGGTTTGCCAGATATCGGTTTTACCGTCCCCATCATGATCAACAGCAAAATTCACGAAGCTAGAGGGCATGAATTGTGATTGTCCCATGGCTCCGGCCCAGGACCCTTTCATATCTGCGGCGGCGATATGGCGTTCTTCCAAAATCTGCAAGGCCAGGAAAAGTTCTTTCCGAAAATACGCCGCCCGTCGATCGTCATAGGCGAGCGTCGTCAGGGCATCAATAACGCTAAAGCCGCCGGTAAACCGTCCGTAGCTGGTCTCCACTCCCCAAAGCGCCACAATAAAGCGAGGTTGAACGCCGTATTTATTTCCGACTTCGGTCAGAATTTCACGGTTTTCCCGCAGCAGTGCTTTTCCTTTGTCGACGAGCACTTTCGGCAGGCGCTTTTCCATATATTGCTGAAAAGTCTGAGTTGTCTCGGGCTGTTTCCGGTCGAGGGCCACGATGCGTTCAATCAATTTAACATCGACAAACGCCGCATCAATGATCGGCTGGCTAATCCCTTTCGTCAGGGCTTCGGCCTTAACGTTGGCCAACCAGACGTCAAAATTTTCTTTTGCGGCAAATCCAGGGGACGCAATCGCCGTCAAAAGGCTGCCGAGCAGGATACAAAATGCTAAACGCGCAAATTTCTTTGCCATGGGAACTCCGTTTACTAATCACGCAATTCTGCCACATCCATAAGGGTTTCGCAACGATTTCAACACAAAAATAACCATAGACCCATGGGCTGGCAAAATCCGGTGAATACGGTCAAATATATTGACAGTCCCCCGAGAGGACTTTAAACGATCATCACCGTTCAGAATATTTGCTGATCAACAAGAAGGTGGAGCCGCGTCATCGGGCCCCTCACTTCACTGCGGAGGGTTGGCAGAGCGGTTGAATGCACTGGTCTTGAAAACCAGCAAGGGTGCAAGCCCTTCCGGGGTTCGAATCCCCGACCCTCCGCCACTTTCGCATCAGGACGGACGATTATTCCCCTTAACCTGTTGTTATTTATATCAAAGATGGTTATCGCTTAAAATCCCGAATACGCCTAAAACGCGGCGGGAGGGCCTCTGGTACAGAAAACTGGTACAGAGAAGGTCCTTTTATGGGCGAATATCGACTGGATCATCTCGTGAAACGTGGACATCAGTTCTATTTTCGTAGGGCTACACTGACAGATCCGTTAACTATAATTTAAGTTGATCTATCTTATACTACACACCAAATGAGCAAGTATAAATGGAGCAGCGACATGAGATTCAACATTACACGCATTTCAGACTTAAAGGTCGGAGGCCGTTTAAACGCGGGTTTTTCAGTAATAGTTTTAATTCTCATCATTGCTGTCAGTACAACGATCGTCGGCATTAGTTTGATACGGTCAAATGTTGAACGCATTGTAGAGCTTCGTATCCCAACAGCTGAAAGCAGCCAATCATTGGTCAGTAATATGCATGCGTCTCTCGCGTCGCTACGTGGATGGATTATTACCGGAAATGAGGGATTCAAAAAAGAACGCAGCGCCACTTGGAGTAACATTAATACAACCCTCGCCCACCTTAACAAATTATCGCAAAGCTGGACAAATCCCGCAAATGTTGAACGTTTGGACGGACTGGAGGGGGTAATTGAAGAATTTCGCGTCGCACAGCAACGAGTTGAAGATATTGCCAATAGCCCGGACCAATTTCCAGCAACAGTTATCTTGGTTCAGCAAGCAGCCCCCCAAGCCGAAATAATTATTTCAGAAATTACCAATATTATTGACGAAGAAAAGAAGCTGGAGGCCACACCTGCTCGTAAAGCTCTCCTGGCAAACTTAGCTGACTTCAGAGGAAGCATGGGCTTAGCACTAGCAAATATTCGCGCTTTTCTTTTGACCGGCAACAAGAAATTTGAAGATACCTTCAATAAATACTGGGCAATCAACACAGATCGCTTTGCCAGGCTCAACGAAAGTCGTTCACTTTTAAATACCGCACAAAAAGCAAGCTTCGATAAGTTAGGTAAAGCACGCGGTGGATTCAAAGGCCTGCCGCAGCAAATGTTCGATATTCGCAAATCAAATATGGCCAACATGGCAAATTATCTTTTGACGACGGAAGCTGCTCCGCGTGCTGGGGAAATCCTGACCGCGCTGGAGGGTGAAATACAGGCCGATGGTTCGCGTGCCGGCGGCATGGTTACCAACCAGAAAAAGCTATTAAAAAATGAAAATGAATCGACTATCGTTTTATTCGATAACCTTGTTAGTATGGAAGTTATTCTAGTTTTGATCGGTTTGGCAGCTTCAATCACAACCGCAATTCTAACGGCTCGAAGTATCGTTCGTCCGATATCCGCAATGACCAACGCTATGGGCATGCTTGCTGATGGAAACACTGAACTTGATGTCCCCGGCCTTGATCGCAAGGATGAATTGGCTGACATGGCGGCGGCTATGCAAGTCTTCAAAGATAACAAAATTGAAGGCGATAAGATGGCCATTGAGCAGGAAAAAATGCGCCGCGAAGCAGAAGAAACGGAACAATTGAGAAGAGATGAAGAGCAAGCACAGCAAAACCAAAAAGCTGCACGTAGCGCCGAGGCTCAGAAACGCACAGATGAAGTTACGACGCTCACCAGTAATTTTGATACAGAAGTTGGCTCTATTCTGGCCGAATTGATAGCTTCCGCGACAAGTATGGAAACAGTTGCGACGGGTATGTCTGGAAGTGCTGAAGATGCATCACGTCAAACCAATATAATCGCATCTGCGTCGGAGCAGGCTGCGGCTAATGTTCAGACCGTGGCAGCGGCAACAGAGGAACTTAGCAATTCCGTTGCCGAGATCACTCAACAGGTCACTAAATCCGCTGCAGTTGCCGCCTCTGCCGTTGAAGAAGCTGAGCAGACAAATGAGAAAATTACGACCATGGATCAATCCGCACAAAAGATCTCCGAGGTCGTCAGTTTGATCAATGATATTGCAGCACAGACTAATCTGCTGGCGCTGAACGCGACAATTGAAGCTGCGCGCGCCGGTGAAGCTGGTAAAGGATTTGCCGTAGTTGCAACGGAAGTGAAAAACCTGGCAACTCAGACAGCCCGGGCAACGGAAGAAATCGGCACGCAAATCGTTGCGATGCAAGCCCAAACATCTGATGCGGTATCTACTGTCCAGAACTTCACAACTACCATTGGCACCATAAGTGAAATATCAACTAGTATTTCCAGTGCCGTTGAAGAACAAGGCGCCGCGACCAACGAAATCAGCCGTAATATCCAAGAAGCCAGTACTGGTAACCAGGACGTCACAAATAGCATTGGCGATGTCGCCAAAACTATAACGGAAACGTCTTTGGCTTCATCGAAAGTTCTGGAATCTTCGCAACAGATGAACAGACAAGCTCAAAGCCTTAATGAGATTGTGGATAAATTCCTGGAGAATATTCGCGCCGCCTAAAATTTTAAAAGAATGAAAGTGGCGAACCTATTCAGAACTAAGGCATATAAACCGAGCTTTCGATCTATGGGTGGTGCCATAAGCTTCGGGTTCTGAATAGCCCCCCGGGATTTCTAGGCACCTCCTCTCCCACCCAGCCTGATCTAAGACTGGCACCCTGTGAGGAATATGGAAGAATAAATACTGAAGTTGAGAGATTAAAAATGGTGATCTCGGCTGCAAAATCTGCGGCGCTACAAACATTAAGCGCGGCGCCCGGGGGAAATTCCTCTATGCTGAAGGAACTCAGATAGACGGAGTGCCATTTCGCAAAATTTTTCTCTATAAGTTTGAAATGCTTGAATTGCAGGAGGGCCGTGAATTTAGACCAGTTCCTGTTCTTAAGGACAATATTAAAAGGTTACCCGATCCCGAGAGGTTGTATGTATTGCAGTTTAAAGGGGGCCCTCTGGCAAATGCCGATCCGACGGTCGCCTCAATGAAGACAGCACCCTGAAAGAAGTCAAGCTCACAACAAATACTCAGGGAGATGAGGCTTTAGACGCAATCGAGAAACAAGTCACCGCGGTTCAGGCGGAACGGGAAAAACGAAAAACCGAGAAGTAGGCAACCTTACCACTCAGGATAGGTTTTTGATCAGTTATTATGACGCAAAAATCGCGGCAGACCAGGCACAGCTGGAATATGATGCACAGGCATCTCCTTCAGTTGTTGATAAGAGTAAGCTGGAGCTTGCCAATCGAAAGGCAAATATCGCCGCCCGCAATGCAGGGGAAACTCTACCTTACTCGAATATTGGGAGTTAGAGGATTAAGTGTCACCAGTATTTGCACTTAAGTGCAAACCCTCTGGACTGGCACAAATATCTGATACAGAATTAGGGCTCGCAAAGAGGCACCCTAGCTATAGCCCTTTGATATAAAAGCGGCGGAAAAACGCGGCGGTATCGAACCGATCCTCCGCCATTTTTCTATATATTACAATATCTTACGAGTATTATTTATATTGCCTTGAAACGGAAGGCATGTGTTAAATCCATATGACTATTTAGCCAGGTCAGCACAGGTTCTCCGTCCATTATTATCGGGAATAGAACGAGATTAACTATTTCCAGAAAACGAGCTGAGAACAACCGTAATCTATTCTCCTATGGGCGAAAATTACGGGTAAATACCGTGATAAGCAAGCGGGTATAAAAACGCCGCCGATAAACCATGCAAGCGATTTGAGATTGTGTGCTATAAGAGTGCACAATCTTGCACACGATCATGCGTGCCTGTCCTGATACAGATCGGACTGGCAGAAAAACCTACAGATAACTGGTTCTGAAGGTCTTAATAAGTCGTGCACAATAGACCTACTGACCAACATTAACGCGGTGCTCCGCGTTTCCTCAGGAAGAGCTGATACCGCTCTTTTCGTGTACCCCCGGTGCGTATATGCACGGTGTTTGTGATCACAAGTGCAGCCCAGTTGCAATTGTCGTCGCTAACACGCCCCAAAAAAACGGCAGTCACCTCGTCAGCACGATCCCGTAGCTGGCACTAAGTGACCTTCAAGGAACTATTATGTCTTCTATAATACATCTAGAACAGCCGCAGCCGTCTGGCCGCGAAAATCAACACGCCCTTATTAAGGGTTCTGGATCGACGGTCACATTTCCGCCTCGTAACATCCCAAGATCTAACAACACCGCAATCGTATATTGCGAAGGTAATTTCGGCGCCATTGATGGCAAGACGGCCAACGGATTGGTTCGGCACTCGGAAAAATATGAGATCCTTTCGGTCATTGATAGCAAAAAGGCCGGCCTAGACGCCGGCGTGGCACTCGGAGATGAGCCGAACGGTATACCTATTTGCCGCGACCTCACCGAAGCACTGGCATTTGCGAAAGCCCTGCCAGGGTATTTTATATTTGGAATGGCACCAGCAAGCGGAATGCTATCGACATATGAGCGCGGTCTCGTGATCGAGGCAATGAACCATGGAATGAACATTGTGAATGGTCTGCACGAATTCCTCAACGATGACCCCGTATTCGCGGCAGCTTGCCTTTCCAACAACGTCTCTATTCTGGATATCCGCAAACCCCGCGACAAAAAAGACCTGCGCATGTTCAGCGGCAGGATAGCCGAGGTCACTTGTCCCAGAATTGCCGTGCTCGGCACGGATTGTGCCATAGGCAAGCGTACAACAGCGACCATTCTGACACGGGCGCTGAACGAATATGGTGTGAAAGCGGTGATGATTGGCACGGGCCAGACCGGAATAATTCAAGGCGCGCGATACGGCATCGCGCTTGATGCTATTCCATCCCAGTTTTGCTCCGGTGAATTGGAAGCCACGATCGTTGAGGCCTTCGAAGCCGAAAGCCCGGATATCATAATTGTCGAGGGTCAGGGCGCACTCAGTCACCCAGCATTTTCAACATCATCCTTCATTCTGCGCGGCACCTGCCCTGACGGTGTCGTGCTCCAGCATGCGCCCGGACGCATCAACCGCTGTGACTTTGACCAAATGCCGATGCCAACACCTGCCAGTGAGGTTAATCTGATCGAGACCTTTTCCGACACCAAGGTCATCGGGCTTACAATCAACCATGAGAACATGACTGATGACGACGTTGATATGGCGATCAACTCTTATGAAAAAGAGCTGGGCATTCCCGTAACCGATGCGCTCACAAGGTCACCTGATCACCTGGTAGAGATGGTTCTTGTCTCTTTCCCGCAGCTTAGGAAGAAGTCGGTTGGCACTCTCAATTGACCACCCCGCGCCTCGAGATTGATCTTGCCAAAATCCCCAGGTTCAACGAATCTGA
>NVRR01000101.1 GCA_002732675.1 Sneathiella sp.
TATACGTTCCGATACGGCCGCGAATTCATACATAAGACCTAACGGTACTTTACTCTTGAGGTCGGCTAAAGAGCGCTTTGCAGTCGTCAGACGACGCTGGTCTAGCTTCCGTGAAGTGCCAAAAGCGGACATTAAGGTATTTACATCAAAGTCCGCTCTGAGCCCATAGGGTTCTCGCAAGCTCATGCCAAATTCAAGCATTTTTTTATCGCTGCACAATTAGCATTTCTGCGCATCTCCACGATTTTGTTATTGGTGATCGGCACTATGCTCGATTGCAAGCAGAGCGTAGCCAAGTGCTAAGAGAGCGTACACCGTTGTTTTATCAAACCCTAAAGCCGCTCCAAAATGTAGTCCAGCGAGCATTCTATAGACCATATTGTGAGGCACATTTATGGTTTTTAATCGGTTCCACATCAGGTATCCTTTCTTCTTAGAGCGAGTAAGCCCTTGTCTTTTTCATGTCGATGGGCAATTGATACCTGAAATCGGAAACTTGCGAGTTACGGAAAGTTCGGAGGAATTGAAGTGAATAGTTTCGGCTCACGATTTGGGGCCCTGATAAAGCAGCGCCGAGGTTTCGAAGACCTTACTCAACAGGCTTTGGCGGTGCTTGCATTCGGCGAAGAGGGAAACAAGGCACGCATATCTGAGATGGAGAATGGCCGCATTTCAAACCCGCATCAGCGGCTAGTCGATGCCCTGAGCGTCGCCCTCAAACTTACCGAAGCCGATATAGCCTCCTGCCAAAAGCCGCGCGTCCCAGAACTACCGAAAAATTTCCCAACAAAGATCGGACTGACGACAGAACTAGTCGAGGCGCTATCTTGGGGCTTTGGCTTCGCAGAGCCCAAAGCTTCGACAGCTGAATATCAGCAGTTTTTACGCGAGAAAGCCGGAGAACTTGCTCAGCTCCAAGCTCGTATTCACATCTTGGGCGAGGCCAATGAAAAAATTTCAACCATGATGTCTGCCGCACAAGTTTCAATTAATCTGGGCTGTTTTGATAAGGCCGACGACATCTTACGTACTGCCGAAGAATCACAGCAGGAGGAGAACGTCTTGGTGCAGGTCGAACGATTATCTGAGATACGTGCGGCCAGAGGCGAAACGTCGTTGCTTCGAGGCGACCCTGAAAAAGCGTACGCGCATTTTGAAACGGCCGTAGGATTTGTTGCCCCTTTCGCACCTTACCAAAGCACATCTCTGCGAACAGTATTTGCCTCTCTTTTGTTGGATCACTACGTCCGCTTTGATGGAACTGGCGCCAAGCTTGCTTTGAAGTTCTTTTCAGAGAGCCTTTTGTTTTTTGATGAGAAGGAATTCCCGCTAGAACGGGCCAAGACGTTTGGGAACATTGCGATTTGCTATGACTACCTGGGTGAGCGATCAAAACACGGAGACGATATTACTTTATTAAGTAATGGCATTGAAGCCTACGAAAATTCGGTAAGGCTTTTTGAGAACCTTGGCGATTTAGACGAACTAGCACAATCTCGATTGAACTATAGCGCCGCGCTACGAATTTTGGGTGAACATACATTCAAAGGAGAGTGGTCTGAGTATTTTGCTCGTTCATTAAACACGGCTGAGAAAGCCGTTGCTTATTATGAAGGTAAGGATATGCCCACTGTCCATGCAAAGGCTTTAAACAATCTCAGTACAACTCTACTTTCGATTGGTATTAGGGCGCCGGGTCAAATAGCGATGGAATATTTGGAAGGTGCTGAGGAACTGCTAAATAAGGTGCTCAAAATTCATACTTTCGCCGACTTCCCCGTTTGGTGGGCAATGGCAAAGGGAAATCTCGGACACTTGTACTACGCAATGGCTCAGAAAGCCTCTGGAGAGACTCGTCAAGCGTTACTCAGGCAGACTCTTGAGGCTTATGACGGTGCATTAGCAGTTTACCGACGAGATGGTTACCCTCACTATTTTGACCAGCTCAATTCTGTTCGAATGCTCGTAGAAAAACCTCTAAGCTAATTAAATGTGCAATTTGCACTTTACTAAGAGGTCCTTCAAACAGCCTGGGCCCCCTCTTAACATTATGATGACTACGCAACTCTGATCGCCTGGAAGCGGCCATTGGCGTTGCATAAGAGAAAGGCGGATTTATCAGCACAGCGGAACTTTGCACCATTGAAACGAATGTCTGCTTCGGGTCAGGCTCGGACTAAATCACGCCCCTTTATTCTAGTCCGGTTATTAGCTACAAGCGGACAACAAAATCGAAATACCTTATTTAATGGGTCTACAACCTAGCATACGGCCTAGAGGCATCTGCGATCATAGATCGTTATATACGCCAATCTATCATAATTTACAGATTTAAATGCTTACCCAATAATTTTGAAATTTTCATCTGAATAATAAAACTAAAATTATATCAATAAAATCAATTACCTAAATGGTGGGCGCTGGGGGATTCGAACCCACGACCCGCTGATTAAGAGTCAGCTGCTCTACCAACTGAGCTAAGCGCCCCCAATTTGGGAGGCTGTTTATAACATTGCATTTGTCTTTTCGCCAGCGGAAAGAAGCGTTTATCGCTTGCCCGGGATATCTATATCCCGGTGCAGGTAAACACTCATGATCAGGCCGAAACCGATCAGCAGGGTCAGCATGGCCGTTCCCCCGTAGGATATGAGCGGCAGCGGCACACCAACCACCGGAACCAGGCCCATGACCATGGCCGCATTGATAAAGATATAGAGGAAAAATACACCGGTCATGCCAACCGCGAGCAGTTTGCCGAAATGGTTGCGCGACCGGTAGGCAATGGCGTAGCCATAAAGAACCAGCAGGACATACAGGGCAAAAAGCAAAAGGCCGCCGACCATACCGAATTCCTCAGCCAGCATGCTGAAAATGAAATCCGTCCGCATTTCGGGCAGGTAATTGAGGTGGCTTTGGGTGCCGTGCAGCAGTCCCTTGCCAAACACCCCGCCGGAGCCAAGGGCAATTTTTGATTGCAGGATATGATACCCGGCACCAAGAGGGTCCGACTCTGGATCGAGGAACGTCAGAATGCGCTTTTTTTGATATTCATGCAGGAACTGATAGGCGAAGAAGCCAGACGGTATGGCAACACCAATCACAGCACCAAATTTCCAAAGGCTGACGCCCGCAGCAAAGAACACGATGCCGCCTCCCGCAACCAACAGCAATGCGGTGCCCAGGTCCGGCTGGCGCAGCACCAGCGCGGCAGGCGCCATGACAAGCAATATGGGAACAATGAGCCACTGAATACGGCGCGTATCCTCCAAACCGAGATTGTGAAAATACCGGGCAAGCGCCATGATCAGGGTAATTTTCATAACTTCCGACGGTTGGAGCTGGAACGGGCCGAGATTGATCCAGCGCTGAGCCCCCATACCAATCACGCCCATCACCTCAACCCCGACCAGCAGCAGCAAGGCTATTGCATAGAGCGGATAGGCCAGGCTGAGCCATATCCGGATATCGACAAACGCCACAACAAACATCAGCATCATACCGATGCCAAAGCGCATCATTTGGCGCGACGCCCAGGGCTCAAAATTCCCGCCTGCGGCCGAATAGAGCATCAGGAAACCAACGGAGGCCGTCGCGCAGATCAAAAGGACAAACCCCCAGTTCATATCCCATAACTTATGGGTCAGCGGGATATTGACATTCTTCTGGCCTAGCTCCTTAAGCATCCTGCTCTCCGCCCTGGCGGCGGGCAGACGCGTCAAGGCTCGAACGGCGCAATGGATCAAGACGCAAGGTTTCCTGCAAAAGGTCGCGGGCAATAGGCGCCGCAGCTCTCGATCCGCTGCCGCCATGCTCAACAATCACCGCAACCGCATATCGTGGGTCATCATAAGGCGCATATCCGACGAACAGCGCATGATCCCGCTCTATCCACGGTTTTTCGTTAGATTTGCGAACGCCATCAATCCGTTCTTTTCTGGAAATCCGACGGACCTGCGCCGTTCCGGTTTTGCCGGCCATTTCCCATCCCTTGGTGGAAATTTTGGACCGTCGCGCCGTGCCGCGTTTGCCATTAACAACCTTGTTCATTCCCCTCAGAACGGTCTTCAAGGCAGCCGGATTGACACCAAGGGCTGCCGCCCCCTCCGTGGAGATTAAACTGGAAGCCTCCGTCCCTCGGGTCAACCGGGGCCGCACGGCCTTGCCGCCATTGGCAAGACGCGCTGTCATTACGGCAAGCTGCAGGGGTGTCGTCAGGACATACCCCTGACCGATGCCCATATTATAAGTCTCGCCGCCTTGCCAGCGAACACCTTGAACAGCTAATTTCCAGTCTTTTGTGGGTATTAAGCCTGATTTCTCGCCTAGAATGTCAATACCAAGTTTCTCGCCCAGACCGAACCTGCGGGACATTTCCGCAATCCGGTCGGGCCCGACTTTGCGGGCAATATCGTAGAAATAAACATCGCAGGACTGGGCAATAGCATTTTCCAGATTAAGCTTGCCGTGCCCGCCGCGTTTCCAACAATGAAAGCGATGCTTTCCGAGGTTTGTATGGCCCCGACAAAAAACCTGGTAGCTGTCGGAAATGACCCCCTCTTGCAGAGCCGCCAGGGCAACCATCATTTTGAAAGTGGACCCAGGCGGATACTGACCGGCAATCGCCTTATTACCAAGCGGCCGTTTGGGGTTGGACACCAGTCCTTTCCATTCTTTCGTGCTGATACCGCTGGCGAATGAATTGGGATTAAAAGACGGGACGGAGATCATGGACAGAATATCACCGGTATGAATATCCATGATGACGGCCGCGGCACTTTCAGGGCCCATTCGTTTAGCCGTAAATTCCTGGAGTTGCTTGTCGATGGTCAGAACAACATCAGAGCCTGGAATACCTTCCTGGCGGCCAAGCTCCCGGATAATGCGGCCATAGGCATTGGCTTCAAGGCGGCTGATCCCGGCCTTACCCCGCAGAACAGTATCATAGGACTTTTCGATACCACTCTTGCCAATGCGAACTTCCGGCAATTCCAGCAACGGATCCGGCTCGAGAGTTTGCAGATCCTTTTCGGATACGGCGCCAACATAGCCAACGATATGCGCAAATAAATCGCCATACGGATAATTCCGCGTTGCCCCGACATCCATCTGGATCCCTGGAATATACGGGCTGTTGACGTTAATTTGTGCGAATTGCTCCCAGCTCAGATTGTCGAGAACGGGAATTGGCACAAAACTGCGTTTTTTCTTCGCTTCCTTTAGAATTCTTTCCCGGTCTATCTGCTCCGCCGGAACATATTGGGCCAGCGCATCCAGGGTTTTATCTATGCTACTGGTTTGCTCAGGGACCAGAATAACACGATAGTTATGGCGATTACTGGCAATCTCAACGCCGAAACGGTCAACGATCCGGCCGCGCAATGGCGCCAACAGCTGGATATTAATCCGGTTCTCATCCGCCAGCATCGTATACTCGTCAGAGTGAATAACCTGGAGATAATAGAGCCTACCGGCGAGAACCGACATCAACGCAGCTTGCGCACCGCCCAGCATCAGCGCCCGGCGGTTAAATATCTTGGCTTTTTCCTTATGCTGGTCCTGGGCCATATCAGGTATGCCTCAACAAGTTATTTTGCAGCACACCGAAACCCCAGGCTAATAGCGGAAAAACCAGCAGCGACAGGATGAACTGCGCCATCACCGGCATCAGCGGTATCAGGGTCAGGGAATATAGGCTGGCGATGATCCAGCTCAATATGGCAATGACAAAGGCGACCAGTAAATACCCCCACCAGGTGAGCATAAATGATTTCCCGATAAACACCCGCCGTTGCGACAGCGCAACGCCGTGAACCAGCAGCAGCATAAGGGAGGAAAGGCCAAGGGGCGCGCCGGTTAGAAAGTCGGAGAAAACACCAACCAGAAAAACCAGCGGTGCCGACATCAAATACGGCCGATGAATACTCCAATAAAAAACCGAAATGGAGACCAGGGAAGGCGTGACGAGATCAAATCCGCTAATTCCAGTCGGAACAACGCTGAGCAATGCGAGCAGCAATGTCGCAACGAACGGAACGCTGCCGCGCAAAATACGATTGATCTGATAGGCAATTGTCGGTGTCACTTTGCATCCAATCGGCTTTCGCCCATATCACCCGGATTTTCGTCCGGACTGCTCATGCCCGGCAAATCATAACGAAGCACACTCACATATTCCAGCAAGCTCCAGTCCGTAAATGTCTGGACGCGTATGCGCCGCCCTGAAACCGAAGACACAATTCCAATCGGTCGGCCCGCGGGCAGCATACCACCGTCGCCAGAGGTGACAATCCGGTCGCCGGGAACAACAACCGCATTATTGGGCAGAAATTCCAAGGTCGGAGATGCGGAGTTATTCCCCACAAGTATGCCTTTATGCCGCGATTTTTCCAGCACAGCCGGAATACGAGAGTTCAAATCCGTCAACAGTAAAACGCGAGAAGAGCTATTCCCCACTTCAACAATCCGGCCCACGAGGCCAAGTGGTCCGACGGCCGCCTGCCCGACCCGTATGCCGTCATCACTGCCCGCGTTCAAAAGCAGCGTACGCACAAATGACCCGCCTGAATCGCCCACAACCCTGGCCGTAATCGGCAAGACCAGTGGATCGGAAAGGGCATTTAAAAGCTGTCGGTAATTTTCATTTTCCTGAGAAAGCGCCCGACCCACGGCCTGCCACTTCAACAGACGTGCATTTTCTTCGCGTAATCGCGCGTTTTCCTCGACAATATTGGTAAGGTTCTGGACCTTGGCGACGGTTGCGTTAATAGCGTCCACCGGTTGGGAAATAGCGGAGAGTACCGGCGCCATGATATCGGTGGTGGTTGTTCTAAGACCTTCGATGACACCAATATTTGCTTTTCCGAGAAACAAGAGTGCAATGGAAACTGCGATCAGGGCAAGAAAGGCAAAGCGCTGAATAATTGTCTTCAGCGGCCATGCCAGCCTGATTGCAATACCCTGCCTGGGTGCCATTCGCCTTCTCTCCCGTAACACCGTTCGTCCGAAATTAGAATCTAGAGCTGCTTTCGCTACTCAAAACATGCCGCAAGGACTTGAGTTCTTCCAACGCGCGGCCTGTTCCGATCGCGACGCAAGATAATGGCTCATCGGCGATAGAAATCGGCAATCCGGTTGCATGACGCAATACATAATCAAAATTACGCAGCAATGCGCCGCCACCTGTCAGAACAATGCCTTTATCAACAATATCAGCGGCCAGTTCCGGCGCTGTATGCTCAAGCGCGACTTTCACGGCCTCAATAATGGCACCTACCGGTTCTGCGAGGCTTTCGGCAATCTGGCGTTCGCTGATGATCAGCTCTTTTGGAACACCATTTATCAGATCGCGGCCGCGAATTTCCATGGTCTCTCCATTGCCATCCTCTGGCGGACAAGCAGAGCCAATCAGTTTCTTGATCCGCTCGGCCGAGCTTTCGCCAACCAGCAGGTTATGATTGCGGCGGATATAAGCGATAATCGCCTCATCCATCTTGTCGCCGCCGACGCGTACGCTTTTCGAATAGACAATACCGCCCAATGAGAGCACCGCGACTTCCGTCGTCCCGCCCCCGATATCAACGACCATGGAGCCAGTTGGCTCCGTCACTGGCAATCCTGCACCAATGGCGGCTGCCATGGGCTCGTCGATCAGGATCGCCTGTCGGGCACCGGCATTTTCAGCGGCTTCCTTAATTGCTTTACGCTCAACCGCAGTGGAGCCAGAGGGCACACAGATAATAATCAGCGGCCTCGCAAAACTGCGACGCTTGTGCACTTTCTCGATAAAATGACGGATCATTTCCTCGGCGATTTCAAAGTCGGCAATCACCCCATCGCGCAAAGGACGAATGGCTTCAATATTACCGGGCGTCCGGCCCAGCATCATTTTAGCTTCGTCACCGACGGCCAGAACCTGTTTCTTGCCCTTAGAATGAAGAATTGCAACAACAGAGGGTTCGTTCAAAACGATACCACGACCTTTGACATATACCAGCGTATTCGCTGTCCCAAGATCGATGGCCATATCGGCTGACATCCAACCGAGTAATCTGGAAAACATTAATTCGCCTCACTCAACCAATTTCAGATGGGCGCAAACGCCGCCCCCCATACAGATAATCACCAATTCGCACCGCAAGGGAGCTTTGTACCGTCAAGCTATTACAGCAATGCTTGTTTATCGCAGAAGATAGTTAATATTTTCCAACCATTCATAATAAACTTTATTACGATTTTTATGGGCTTTCAGGCAACCGAATTCTGCGGCGGAAACTACCGTTTACAAAAGCTGTTAACCATAATACGCCGAAAGATAGCGGGCGCTAGTATTATTGCTAATTGTGGCCGATATAAAGCAGGAATAAAAAAAGCCGGTGCGTTGTAGCACCGGCTTTTATATGTTGACGCGAGACGTCTAGTTCTTCGATTTATCGACCAGTCGACCTTCGGCAATCCAGGGCATCATGGCACGCAGGCGTGTGCCGACTTCTTCAATCTGATGCGCATCATTGCGGGCGCGGATGGCTTTGAAGCTGGTCTGGCGGGCCTTGTTCTCCAGCATCCAGTCGCGGGTAAATTTACCCGTCTGAATATCGTCCAGAACCCGCTTCATTTCCGCTTTGGTTTCGGCGGTGATGATCCGCGGGCCGCTGACATATTCGCCATATTCCGCTGTGTTGGAGATAGAGTAATTCATGTTGGCGATACCGCCTTCATAAATTAAGTCAACAATCAGCTTCACTTCATGCAGGCATTCGAAATAGGCCATCTCAGGGGCATAACCGCCCTCAACAAGAGTCTCAAAACCGGCACGGATCAACTCAACCAGACCGCCGCAAAGCACAGCCTGCTCCCCGAACAAGTCGGTTTCACATTCTTCCTTGAACGACGTTTCGATAATACCAGCCCGTCCCCCACCAATAGCGGAGGCATAAGAAAGGCCAATATCCAGCGCATTACCGGACGCATCCTGGTGCACCGCCACCAGGCAGGGCACACCGCCGCCGCGCTGATATTCAGAACGCACCGTATGGCCGGGGCCTTTTGGCGCGATCATGAACACATCCATGTCCGCACGCGGCGTAATCAGATTGAAATGCACGTTGAGGCCATGGGCGAAGACAAGTGCCGCGCCTTCCTTCATGTTTGGGGCGAGATATTCTTCATAGATATCTGCCTGCAATTCATCCGGTGTGAGCATCATGATCACATCGCCCCATTTCGCCGCCTCAGCCGGGCTCATAACTTTCAGGCCCGCCGCTTCGGCTTTCGCCTTGGAAGAAGACCCATCCCGCAAGGCAACAGCGACTTCTTTAACACCGGAATCATTCAGGTTATTAGCATGGGCATGGCCCTGGCTGCCATAGCCGACGATGACAACTTTCTTGCCCTTGATCAGATTTACATCGGCATCGCTGTCGTAATAAACGCGCATCTTTCGCTTCCTTCTCAAAATTAAATTCTTGTCGTATTCTGTCTATATTCCTGCCGCCCGATCAGATGGTCTTAACCCCACGCCGAACGGCGACAACGCCAGTCCGGCACACCTCGGCTTTGCCAAGCGGTTCCATGAGCCCGACAAAAGCTTTTACCTTGTCGCGCACTCCGGTCACTTCAAAAACAAATGAATCCTCTGTGGTATCCACAGCGCGCGCCCTGAAAATATCGGCCATCCGCAGGGCCTCCACCCGCTTCTCGCCTCTGCAAACGACTTTCACCAGCGC
>NVRR01000102.1 GCA_002732675.1 Sneathiella sp.
TAATTCCAGACGTATGGCAGCCCTTGGATTTAATGTGACAGCCCACCGAATTGCGGCTTACACATTTGCCAGCGTAATTGCGTCGGTTGCGGGTATTTTGCTGGTTTGGCAAAACAGCCAAATATCTCCAGGAACCGCAGGAATTGGTGCCGCTATTGATATTTTGATCATCGCTGTTGTCGGCGGAATGCGCCACCCGATAGGGCCCTTTTTAGGCGCCGTTGCTTTTGTTTTACTTGAGAATTTTGCCATCGACCTGATCGACAGGGAACGCTTCAACATGGTGATTGGCACTGCCTTTTTGTTGATCGTGCTGTTTTCGCCCGATGGCATTTTAGGACTTTGGAACCAGTTTCGTCCCAAGCTCCGGTTTAAGAGAGACGCGCAGCTTTCAGCTGATCGCGTTGACGGCAGTGAGTCGGTAAAAACCAGCTCATTAGATAATAACTAAATAGAGGAGGAGCGCATAGCTATGGGAATCTTAAAATATACAATGGCTGCGGCGATAGCGTTATCGCTGACAGGTCCCGCGGTCGCTGCGGACAAGATAAAAATGGGGGCACTCGCGACCCTAGAAGGCGCCTTTACCGTACTCGGTGAAGATGGCATGCGCGGAGTCAAAATGGCATTGGAAGAATTCGGCTACAAAGCCGGCGGTAAGGAAATCGAACTGATTACCGGATCTTCCGACGCGACACCCGACAGCGCTATTAGGGCAGCCCGGAAGCTGGTAGAGCAAGACGGCGTACAGATTCTTATCGGACCCCTCTCAGGATCGGAGGGATTAGCCGTCAAGGATTACGCGAAAACCCAGCCGAATGTAACCTTTCTGAACGGTACATCAGCTGCTCAGGACACAACGTTGCGTAATCCGGCCGAAAATTTCTTCCGCTTCAGTACGGACGGCGCGCAATGGATGGCCGGCCTAGGCGAATATGCCTATAACGAAAAAGGCTATCGCAGTATGGCTGTATTGGCGGAAGACTATTCCTTCCCCTATACACAGGTCTTTGGATTCCTGGAACCTTTCTGTCGTCTCGGCGGAAAAGCGCCGGCCGATGCCCGCTTCTGGGTCCCCATCGGGAACAAAGATTATTCCTCCGTCATTGCGGCATTACCCGATGACGTGGATGCCATCTTTGTCGCCCTTGGAGGCGCCGACGCAGTCAACTTCCTGACCCAATATGAACAATCAGGCGGAGACCTTCCGTTGGTTGGCGGATCTATTACGGTTGACCAGACCGTACTTGGATCAAAAGGGAAAACCCGTAAATCCGTAATTGGCACGCCGTCTGCGGGTCCAGTTTCTGACACATGGGATGACCCTCGTTGGAGCAATTTTGTTAAAACCTATCAAAAAATGTTCCCTGATGGGTTCCCGTCACCGTCGTTGTTTGCACATGGGTATTACATCAATACAAAGGCAGCGTTGCTTGCGTTGAATGAGGTCAATGGTGATTTGTCTGACGGTGAGAAGAAGTTCCGCGCTGCCTTGTCAAATCTATCGTTCGAGACACCAACGGGTATGGTGAGTGTGGATGAGCGCCGAAATGCGGTCGCCGACATTTTCTTGACGGAAGTCATTGAAGGCCCTGATGGTAATCTGCTCAATAAAACCATCAAAGTTATCCCTCAGGTCAATCAAACGCTCGGTGTCAGCTATGCCAAATTCCTGGAATATGGACAAGTTGGCAGAGAAAACCCCAAGTGTGATTAAGGGAAACTGACAAGAATGCCTTCAACCGACGCCCTTTCCCGCCTTCAAAGCACTGGCCAGTTTGCGCTGGAGCTGGAAGCTGTCAGCCGCCATTTTGGCGCGCTGGTTGCTTTGGCGGACATTAATCTGACCGTGAAAGCGGGAGAACGGCGTGCGGTTCTGGGATCGAATGGTGCCGGTAAGACGACATTGTTCAACGCGATTACCGGAGACTATCCGACGACCACCGGACGCATCCGGTTATTCGGAGAAGACGTTACGGATTTGCCCACTCAGGAGCGGATCCGTCGCGGCCTTCGTCGAACCTACCAGATTTCACTCTTGTTCGACGGCCTCACCGTCATTAACAATATTTATCTCGCCTGTCGCGGTGTCAGCCGCGGCCGGTTTTCTCTGCGCCGGCCCAAATGGGATGATAGTGCGATGGAATTGGCCGAAACACTGGCGAGCGCTGTCCATTTGGAAGACGTTACGCAAACGCTCGTTGCGGAACTAAGCCATGGGCAGCAGCGTCAGCTTGAAATTGCCCTTGCCCTCTCCGGCGCTCCGCGTCTTATTTTGTTTGATGAACCGGCCGCGGGTCTCTCACCGACAGAGCGCGGACTGCTTATTGAAATATTGCAAAGCCTGCCGAAACACATCGGGTACATCATTATTGAACATGATATGGACGTTGCCCTTCGCGTCGCTGAAAGCGTCACAATGATGCATAACGGGCGTATTTTCAAAGAAGGCACGCCGGAAGAAATTGAACGTGATCCGGAAGTTCAGGAGCTTTATCTGGGGCATGGCAATGGCTGACCGAAAGAATACTCGCCGGGCACCCGCCGCTGCATTAGAGGTGAAAGATCTGCATGTCTATTATGGTCAGTCACATGCGTTGCAAGGCGTCAATCTGACATTGGATCACGGTGTTCATGCTGTTGTTGGCCGGAATGGCATGGGTAAAACCACGCTCTGCAACGCGATTATGGGGTTACTGCCTTCACGCCGCGGATCTATAAAATTCCATGGCGACGAAATCACGGGAATGCCTCCCTATAAGATCGCTGCGAAGGGGATTGGGTATACGCCGCAAGGGCGCCGGCTTTGGTCCTCCCTCACAGTCGATGAACATATGAAGTTGAGCGAACGGGGTGGAGCTTGGACGATTGAGCGCATCTACGACACTTTTCCAAGGCTTTATGAGCGACGAAGAAATGGTGCCGGTCAGCTTTCGGGAGGAGAGCAGCAAATGCTGGCAATCTCCCGCTCTTTGCTGCAGGACCCGCAATTGCTGATATTGGATGAGCCAACGGAAGGCCTGGCGCCCGTTATTGTCAGTCAGTTGGAAAGACTGCTTGCTGATCTTGCCGCAGACTCGGATGTGGCCATATTGCTGATAGAGCAGAATATATCCGTTGCCACGTCTATTTCTGAAAATGTCGCCATTATGGTCAATGGCCAGATTAGCCGAGTGATTTCGTCGCAAGAACTTGCCGCTGATCGGACTCTGCAAGAAAGGCTTCTTGGCGTCGGACGGCATTCGCATGAAGACGTGCAAACCATTGAGACAACACAGGCGTCGCCTGCACCAAAACCAGTGGTGCCGAGGGAGCCTGCAGAGCCGCCCGCTGAGGATGCAATCTTAACGTCAACGCCTGGCGCGAAAGTCTATACGCCGCCAACCCGCTGGTCAGCTGAAATCTGGAGCGAAAGCGCGGAAAAAGCAGTGCTTCCAGACGCGCCGTCACGCCCGTTTGACGTTGTTCCCATCCCGCTTTTTCAGGAAACGGCCACGCCACTTGATTTGCTTTTGGGGGATGAGGTTTATGTAGTCGGCACTTTTGATACCAAAGGGTTGGAGCTGGGTTTCATTCGCGATCAGATTTTGAGTCATGATATGCAGGTGCGCACGATTGATTTATCGACGACACAGAAGCCCTCCTCGGCAGATATTCCTTCGCATATGATTGCTGCTTATCATCCTGGCGGTGCCAATGCCGTGTTTAATGGGGATCGCGGTGCCTCCGTCGCTGCGATGGCGGTGGCCTTCGAGAACTGGATATTAAGGCAACGGAATATTGGTGGTATTATCTCTGCGGGGGGATCTGGCGGTACTTCCCTCGCGACGCCAGCCATGCGGAAATTACCCGTCGGCGTTCCCAAGGTTATGATTTCAACGGTTGCCTCCGGGGACGTTGGGCAATATGTCGGGCCAACAGATATCATGATGATGTATTCTGTAACCGATGTTCAGGGGCTGAATAAGATCTCACGCATGGTTTTGGCAAATGGTGCCAGTGCCTTGGCAGGAATGGTCAAAGATCGTCGCAAATCGTCTGTCAATCCTCCCACCACAGTCGATAAACCTGGCCTTGGCCTTACTATGTTCGGTGTAACTACCCAGGCCGTTCAACAAATAACGGCTGTCCTTGAAAATCAATATGAGTGTCTTGTTTTCCATGCAACAGGCACCGGCGGGCGGTCTATGGAAAAACTGGCCGACAGTGGCATGCTTGAAGCCGCCATAGACCTGACAACAACAGAAGTCTGCGACATGATGATGGGCGGCGTTTTCCCGGCGTTCGAAGATCGCTTCGGCGCCTTTATCCGCACTCAAATCCCCTGGATCGGTTCGGTCGGTGCCTTGGATATGGTCAATTTTAGCGCCCGAAATACGGTTCCGGATCGCTATCGGGACCGCCTCTTTGTCGAACATAATTCGCAAGTAACATTGATGCGCACAACGCCAGAAGAAAATACCCGCATGGGTGAGTGGATCGCCGACAGAATCAATCTTATGCAAGGACCGGTTAGGTTTCTATTGCCTGAAGGCGGGGTTTCGGCCTTGGATGCACCGGGTCAACCGTTCCATGACCCCGTTGCCGATCAGGCTTTGTTCGATGCTATCAGCAGCCGATTTAAAGAGACGTCCGCGCGCCGTTTGATCCGTGCTCCTTTCAACATCAACGATCCAGAATTTACCAAAATCGTTATTAATGCCCTAGAAGAAGTTCGCCCGACGACAAGGAGCACTCAGTATGCCGCGTATTGAACGCAGGGATTTATTAGCTAAATTTCAGGATATGAAGCGCCGGGGGATACCAATTATTGGCGGCGGCGCTGGAACCGGTCTATCTGCTAAATGTGAAGAGGCTGGCGGGATAGACCTGATCGTGATTTACAACTCAGGGCGCTATCGTATGGCCGGGAGGGGATCACTTTCCGGATTACTTGCGTACGGAAATGCCAACGAAATTGTGATGGAAATGGCGCGTGAAGTGCTGCCCGTTGTCAAAAAAACACCGGTTTTAGCGGGCGTGAACGGCACGGACCCCTTCTGCCATTTTGATCACTACCTGAAGCAAGTTAAAGCTATTGGATTTTCAGGGGTTCAAAATTTTCCAACGGTCGGCCTGATCGATGGAACCTTTCGCGCCAACCTGGAAGAAACCGGAATGTCCTATGCGTTGGAGGTGGAGATGATCCGCCTCGCCCATGAAATGGACTTATTCACAACGCCTTATGTTTTTTGCGAAGATGATGCGACCGCCATGGCGAATGCCGGGGCGGACATCATAGTTTGCCATATGGGACTGACGACCGGTGGGTCCATTGGCGCGGATACGGCGCTGAAGCTGGAAGATTGCCCGGCATTGGTCGACAAATGGAGCGCCGCGGCCCTGGCCGTTAATCCAGACGTGATAATTCTTGTTCATGGCGGCCCCGTATCCATGCCCGAAGATGCCCAATATGTCTTGAATAATACTAAAACCTGTCATGGGTTTTACGGCGCATCGTCGATGGAACGACTACCGACAGAAATGGCACTTACTAAACAGACTAAAGCTTTCAAAGCTTTAAGTATTGACTAAAGAGAAGGTGAAAAAATGACAACTGGCCTGATCGGATCAATTATTTTGTGGTTAATTATCGCGATTATCGTGATCGTCGTCGTGGCTTACCTCATGCATTGGCTTTATCACAGATCAACGAAAGAAGTGGCATTTGTGCGAACCGGGTTTGGTGGGGAGACAGTTGTTATCGATGGCGGAGCCCTCGTTTTGCCCATTGTTCACGAAATAACGTCGGTAAATCTGAATGTGGTTCGCATTCCTGTGGCTCGTATCAAAGAAGACGCCGTGATTACACGAGACCGAATGCGCGTTGATATTAAGGCGGAATTTTTTGTCCGTGTCATTCAGGAGAAGAAAGCTGTCGCCAAAGCGGCATCAACACTGGGCCGAAAGACATTGGTACCTGAGGAACTTGCGGATCTTTTATTGGGCAAGTTTGTTGCGGCGCTGCGGTCTGTGGCGGCCGAAATGTCACTTGACGAAATGCATGAAAAACGTGGGGACTACGTTGAGAAAGTGGAAGATCGCGCAGCGGATATTCTTGCCAGCAACGGCCTTGAACTTGAAACCGTCGCCATCACTGATTTGGACCAGACAGACCTTGAATATTTCAATCCGGCAAACCGCTTTGACGCGGAAGGCCTAACTCAGTTGATCGAGACTATTGAGACGCGCCGAAAAATGCGTAATGACATTGAGCAGTCATCCGTTATTGCCATCCGTACCCGCAATCTTGAAGCCGAAAAAGAAACGCTAAAACTGGAGCAGCAAAGTGAAAGTTCACGGCTTAACCAAGAGCGGGAACTGGAAGCATTGCGGGCCGAACAGCGGGCGGAGATAATTCATACGCGGTCTGCCAAAGAAGCCGAGGCTGAAAAATCCCGAATTACCAATGAACAAAAAACGCGTGAGTTGGAAATTGCACGGCAGCAGGCTTTACAATCAGCGGAGATAAAAGCTCAGGAAGGTGTTGAAACCACCCGTATTGCGCAGGAGCAGGCTCTGGAAGCGATCCGCATCGAGCGCGAGAAGAAAATTCGGGAAAAGCAAATTCAGCAGCGACATGAAATTGATTCCGCGGAAATCGCGGCCAATGAAGATATCGAACGGGCCCGTATCGTGTCGGACAGACTTCTTAAAGAAACGAGAATCATGGCCGACGAAGAGACTGAAAATAGGGAGATTGCGAGAGGGCAGCAAATCGAGACAGCCAAAATCGTGGCTCATAAAGCAGTGGAATCGTCGCGAATTATTCAAGAACAAGCCCTTGATAAAGCACGTATAGAACGTGACCGCCTCCTTCGGTCGCAGCAAATTTCTCTGCGGCAGTCTGTCGAGGAGAATGAGATTTCCGCGCAGGAAGAATTGGAACGAGCTCGCATTGCCTCTGATCGGGGGCTGGATGAAGCCCGAATTCTGAAAGAGCGCGATCTGAAGCGATTAGAGATTGAGCGCAATCAGGTACTGGAACTGGCGGAGATTGAGCGTCAGATTGTCATTCTTGGAAAACGGACAACGGAAGCCGGAGCCCGCGTCGAAACGGAAACTGCGGAAGCCTCTGCGGTAGAAGCCGCTGAGAAAGTTACGACGGCCAGGGAAATGCTCATTGCCGAACGCATCGCGGCCGTCGACCGACTCCTTGCCGAGAAAGATGCAGACACGGCGAAAATTGCGGCAGAAGCTGACAAAATCACTGCTGTGGTCAGCGCAGAAGCGCAAAGTCTCCTCAATGAGGCTGACAATATTCTCAGCGAAGATGCCCGCGCCGGCAAACTCCGGGCCAAGATGCTGGATCACCTGGAAGGCATTATCCGTGAAAGTGTCAAACCAATGGAAAATATAGAAGGAATTAAAATCCTCCATGTGGAGGGGCTGACGGGAGGCGGCAATGGAAATGGACATCGTTCCCCGACTGATGAGGTGATTGAAAGCGCCCTTCGCTATCGGGCGCAGGCGCCGCTAATTGACGAAATGATGAAGGAAATCGGGATCCCGGATGCCGGCGTCTCACGGATGGGAGATATATTCAGAACAGCCAAGGATGCGCAAAGCCTTGCCGCAAATCTAGAGACCAAAAAGAAGAAAGAGTAAGCATGCCGAATGTATATATTTCATCGGTTATCCCTGTCCCGGTGGAACGGGTTTGGTCAATGATCCGGGATTTCAACGGCCTGCCAAACTGGACCTCCTTCGTGATGGAAAGTCGGATTGAGGAAGGCCTCCCCGCCGATAAAATAGGGTGCGTACGCGCCTTCCAGCTGCAGGACGGTGGCTTTATTCGGGAAAAGTTACTGGCTTTGTCAGATTATGATTACAGCTTTAGCTATGCCATCCTCGAAAGTCCTATGGGTGTTGAAAATTATATCGCAACCGTCAAACTGCTACCCATTACCGACGGTGGCCGCACTTTTGCCGAATGGTCGGCGGAGTTTGACTGCGCATCGGCGCGGGAAGACGAACTGGTTGCTCATATCGGCAATAACGTTTTTCAAAGTGGCCTTAATACACTTAAGGAACGGGTAGGGGCCTGACATGATTACCGTTCAGCGCAGCACCGTCATAGACGCGCCGATCCAAGTGGTTTGGGATATCCTGCGGGACTTCAACGGCCATGATCGCTGGCATCCGGCAGTTGACACGAGTGTCGTCGACGACGGCAAGCGAACGGATCAGATTGGTGCCGTCCGGAATTTTCGACTGACCAGCGGTGAAAAAATACGAGAACAGTTATTGTCCCTGTCGGACAGGGATCATTTCTTCCGGTATGCCATCGTGGAGAGCGATATTCCGTTGCAAAATTATGTTGCGGAAGTATCCCTCAAGCCAGTGACCGACGGAAATGCCACTTATTGGTCATGGACCTCCCGTTTCAACAGTCCGGAGGGACGGGAAACAGAATTGGCTGACCTGGTTGCAGACGGCGTTTACGAAAGCGGGTTTGCAGCTATTCGCGCGCGAACCCAATCACTGATCACTCCTGTATCGCCCTCTCTGGCTACGGAAAAATCGCTTGAGGGAGTAGCGATCCACGTCGATCGGCACGGGGGCCCTGAGGAACTCTATTCAGCGCCCGTTATGGCGCCAGCTCCCGGCCCAGGGGAGGTTCAGATCCGGCAGACTGCCATTGGTGTGAATTTCATCGATATTTACTGCCGATCCGGATATTTTGATCTGTTGAAACCACCGGGCGTCCCCGGTATGGAGGCTGTCGGTATTGTCGAGGCGGTCGGCACCAATGTCCGACATTTGTTGCGCGGGCAACGGGTCGGCTATGCCTGTCCACCGGTTGGGGCTTATGCAACTGTCCGCACCATGAATGCCGCGCTGGTTTTTCCCCTGCCAGATTTCCTCGACGATCAGACAGCTGCCGCGGTGTTGCTCAAAGGAATGTCCGCTGAATTTTTGGTGCACCGGGTTCATCAAATAAAAAAGGGTGAAATTGCGCTGATATACGCACCGGCAGGTGGCGTTGGGCGTCTTCTCTGCCAATGGGCCAAGCATCTGGGCGCTACAGTTATCGGTGCCACCTCAAGCGAAGAAAAAGCTCGCGTCGCTAGGGCCGCGGGGGCTCATCACGTCATTCTCCCCGGATCCCAAAGCCTGGAAAAACAGGTAATGGACATTACCGGGGATCATGGGGCCGACGTGATATACGACGCGGTGGGACGGGATAGTTTCGCCCATTCTGTCGCCGCGCTTGCGACATGCGGGCATCTTGTCAGCTACGGGCAGGCTTCAGGTGACATTGGGGCCCGAGATATTGGATCTCTAGCATCGGTCTCCGCTACATTGTCCCGTCCTAATTTCGGCCACTATACGGATACGCCGGAGAAAGTTGCCGCCATTACCACCCGCCTGTTTGAAGCAATTGAACGTCATGTCATTTCGGTCGACATCGGTAATATATTTTCTCTGTCGCAGGCCTCGGACGCCCATCGTGCCCTTGAAGGCCGCAAAACGACGGGCTCAACAATTATGATTCCAGACGAGCTAAGGAAAGGTACATCATGAAATTCGCTGTCTTCAAATGGAAGAACAGATTGTATGTTGGGCGGTTGGTAGACAACGATACTGCCCTGGAATGCTTTGATATCCCGGAAAACGCGATCGAGAAAGACGGCGTCGTATGCCTGAT
>NVRR01000103.1 GCA_002732675.1 Sneathiella sp.
CCAGATAGGTTGGCACCAAAGCCGGATGCAGAAATCGCGGCGCCGGTAGGAAGAGCCGGGACGCCCAAATCGCTGCCGCCTGTCGCAATCCGCGGAGTATCACTTTTCACCTGCAGGAGCGACGTGACATTCGGGGAGTTCGCCTTATGGATTTCCAGCGCATCAATCCCGGTCGCAACAACCGAAACCCGCATCATCCCTTCCATATTAGTATCGAACGTTGACCCGACGATGATATTGGCTTCCGGATCGACTTCACTGCGAATTCTGTTGGCAGCCTCATCAAGCTCATACAAGGTGAGATCCATGCCACCGGTGATGTTGATCAGAACGCCGCGCGCGCCTTTCATCGACACGTCATCCAGCAGCGGGTTAGAGATGGCGGCTTCGGCGGCTTCGATGGCGCGGTTTTCACCGCTTGCCTCACCGGTGCCCATCATCGCCTTGCCCATTTCATTCATGACCGTTTTCACGTCAGCGAAATCCAGATTGATCAATCCCGGCATCACCATCAGATCCGTCACACCCCGGACACCGGAATGTAACACTTCATCGGCCATATTGAAGGCATCGGCGAAAGTCGTTTTCTCGTTAGCAATCCGGAACAGATTCTGGTTCGGGATAATGATCAGAGTATCAACATAGCGCTGCAATTCTTCAATGCCGGCATCGGCCGTCCTCATGCGGTGATTGCCTTCAAACTGGAAAGGCCGAGTGACGACACCAACGGTCAGGATGCCCAGCTCGCGAGCGGCGCGGGCAACAACCGGGGCCGCCCCTGTCCCTGTACCACCGCCCATACCCGCGGTGATAAAACACATATGTACGCCCTCAAGGTGAGAGGTGATTTCGTCCAGCGCCTCTTCGGCAGCTTCCGCGCCAATATGTGGCTTGGATCCAGCGCCGAGCCCTTCTGTGAGTTCAGCTCCGAGTTGAATACGGCGATCCGAAAAATTCTGTTTAAGCGCCTGAGCATCGGTGTTCGCAACAACGAATTCAACCCCCTGCAGCTCCGAGGTAATCATGTTATTAACGGCGTTCCCTCCGGCGCCCCCAATACCCATTACCAGTATTTTTGGCTTCAGTTCTGTCTGATCCGGCACTGACAAATTGATACTCACAGCACTATCCTCCTAAGTTACGCACGTTATAGATAATTAATACCAAATATTGTGGTTAATGAAACCCTATTCCTTACATATTGACAATTTTCTTGCATTTTTCTGCTCAAAAATTGTCCCTGAACCAGTTTCCGACCTTTAAAAAGCGACTTTTCCCTCGCTTTTCCTCCACCGGTAATTTTACATTGTCATCAAATCTTTCGCGGACGGCAAAAGACAACAGCCCCGCCGCCGTTGTAAAGGCCGGGCCGTCCGTTGCGTCGGCAAGACCCTTAACACGGATAGGTTTACCCATACGGACCTGTTTATCCAAAATACGGGCGGCGAGTTCCTGAACACCGGCCAATTGGGCTGCACCGCCGCATAACACGGCGCGGCGACCGGCAACCTTGTTAAACCCGGACGCGAGTATTCGGTCATTGACCAGCTCCAATATCTCCTCGATACGGGGTTTGATGATCCCGACCAGCATTGATCTTGGGACATGATTGGCGATTTCATGCTCGCTCTCGCCGATCAACGGAACATCGATGATTTCTTTTTCATCCGCAGGACTTGAGAGAGCATTGCCGTAGAGTGTCTTCATGCGCTCGGCATTGATCAAGGTAGTGGAAAGGCCACGGGCGATGTCGTTGCTGACGTGGCTGCCGCCCACCGGGACAACCTCGTTATAAACCATTTCACCATCATAAAAGATGGCAAAGGATGTAGATCCGCCGCCCATGTCAATGACCGTGACGCCGAGATCCATTTCATCCTCGACCAGACAGGCAAGGCCCGATGCATACGGCGCAGAGACAATATTCCGAACGCTCAAATGACATCTTTCAACGCAATTGGCGATATTGCGCATATGGCTGTTTTGCAAGGAAACCATATGCATGCTGATACCGAGATTTTCACCATACATGCCGCGCGGATCGCGAATGCCGCGATTGCCATCAACCGTATAGCCAACGGGAAGCGCATGGATAACGGTCCGGCCTTCGGGCTGATAACTGGCCTGCGCCTCTTTCAAGGTGCGCTGCAAATCTCTTTCGCTGATTTCCTGCCCGCCGATGGACATTTCTACATCGACGGTCTGCGACGCGGGCCTGCCTGCGGAAACGCCGAGATTGACCTCGCGAATGGTTTCGCCAGCCATGCGTTCGGCGGCATCGACGGCGGATCTTATCGCCTCTTCCGCCATTTCCATATTGGTGATACCGCCCGCCCGCAAGCCCCGCGATACCTGGTGCCCGATGCCGGTAACCCGCAGCCGACCGGCCTCCTCCACTGCGACGAAGCAGCATACTTTTGTCGATCCAACATCGAGAGCGGCCAGGGGCCCGTTCCGTCCTACTGCCATTACCTTCTAACTAACCTTACTTTAACTATTGTCATACATTAAGTCTTGTCACCCTTGGTGCGCCGTAGCGCCGCCGCTTTGGGCTTCAGCCGCACATAGGTGCGGTCATTTCCCCGAAGATCAACGGAGACAAGGCCGCCATTCAGGATTTTCTTTTCTTCCTGCATTTTATAAAGCTGCTTCCAGGCTTTCTGCGCGCCGTTTTCAGGAAGTAAAACCGTTACCTTGTTGTCAAATTCCAAATTCCAGCGACGATCCCGAATGCGAATTGCATTTTGCAGCTGTGTGAACAGGGTCGGTGTCTGCGATAGCATATCGAACAGCTCTGCTGCATGAATATTTGCCCCGTCACCGACAACTTTTGGCAAATGTCCAAACTTGTCCGCCTGGCGGCGTGAGACCAGTGCACCGCTACGGTCAATTACCCCGGTCTTACCATTCAACTGCCATCTTGCAAACGGCCGTCGCTCCTGGATATGGATAAAGAGTTCATCGGGAAAGCGGCGCATGACAGACGCGGTTTCGACCCAGCCAAGTGTTTCAAGCCGGGCGCGGGCCTCAATCGGATCAACATCAAGAATGCTGTCACCGCGTTTCACGTCAAGGGCTCTTAAAATATCCTGAGCAGACGCCCGGTGACGGCCAACGATACTGATTTCCTGCACCGTCAGGCCGAACGCGCCAGCCAACGCTTTTTGTTGTTCATCAACCCAGCGGGAAGTCTGTTCAGCAACTTGTTGCTCTGACAGAAAATTACTGATGCCGCCGATCATCAGGGCGGCAAGGATAACGCCGCCGCCGATGAGTGCCGGTTTGCGCCAACTGGGGGCAGGTTTACGGCGCGCCGTTCCTCTTACAGTCTTGGCTTTTCCCGGCTTCGCCGTCTGCCACAGCATGTTGGTAAATTGGGCGGAAGCATTTCCAAGTTTGACGAGGGAGGCCGCAGCCCCGAAACTCGGTTCAGACTTTCGCCGCGACACTTTCTTTGGCTTTGTCCGCCGCGAAAGCCGTCCTTTCGCCGCAAGGCCTTTTAAAGGCCTGCTTGATTTTGATCTGGAGCTTCCAAGACGATCATTCCTGTCTACGGTCAACGGTCGCATGACGCATCCTCCACAATCCAGCGTACAAGTTCTTCAAAATTCATCCCGGTATACGCGGCAATTTCCGGTACCAGGCTAAGCGATGTCATACCCGGCTGGGTGTTGGTTTCCAGAATATAAAGCTTTCCCGGTCCATCGCCGGTATCATCAAACCGGAAGTCACTGCGGCTGACACCGCGACATCCCAATGCCTGATGGGCGACCAGCCCCTGCCGCAGAACCTCGGCATAGTCTTCTTCCGGTATCGGTGCGGGCATCAGGTGACTAGCCTTACCGGCGGTATATTTAGCCTCGTAGTCATAAAACCGACCGAGTGGCTTGATCTCAACAGCGCCAAGCGCCACATCCCCCATGACAGCAACTTGTATTTCACGCCCCGGAATATAGGTTTCCACCAGAACTTTCTCGCCAAATGTCCACGGCAGGTCGGCAAGGCTCATGTTCTCATTATCAAGGATGATGGTGACACCGACGCTAGAGCCTTCATTTAAAGGCTTTACGACAAATGGTTTGGGATAGCTGGCACCGTTCTCAATGTCTTTGCGGGTGAATATCTTGCCCTCGGCACAGGTTAAGCCCGCGTCGGCGAACAAATGTTTTGCCACCGGCTTATCCATGGCCACGGCAGAGGCCAACACACCGGAATGTGTATACGGGATCCCCATAATTTCAAGGAGCCCCTGAATAAACCCATCCTCGCCGTAACGTCCATGCAAGGCGTTGAAACAGACGTCGGGCTTTACCTTCGCGAGCACCTCGGCAATATTGCGGCCAGCATCTATGGAGGTCACCTGATAGCCGCAGGCTTTCAGGGCTTCCGCGCAGCCGATCCCGCTATTCATGGAAACTTCACGCTCCGCAGACCATCCGCCCATCAATACCGCCACATGCTTCATTTACTCTTCCCTTTCACGCTCGCCGTCACATCCCCCAGCCGAACAATTTCCCAACGCAAGAGAATGTCATGTGTCTCGAAGACCCGGCGGCGCACTTCCTCGCCAACCGCTTCCAGATCGGCAGCCGTTGCCGCACCAGTATTGATCAGGAAGTTGCAATGCTTGTCAGACACCATGGCGTCACCAATTATTAGCCCGCGCCCACCGATGCTATCAATCAGCTCCCAGGCTTTCTTGCCCGCAGGGTTGGCGAATGTAGAGCCGCCGGTCCGGCTTCTGATCGGCTGGCTTTCTTCGCGATTGCGGGAGATGTCGGCCATCCGACCGAGAATTTCCTGACTGTCCCCGGCTGCCAGCCGCAATGTTGCTTGTGTAAAAATCCAGTCTTTTGGAATATCCGTATGGCGATAGGAAAAGCCCATATCGTCTAATGAGAGAGTATGACGCTCCCCTTGTCGGTCATAAGCAACAGCCGAGACAAAAATATCCGACATGTCAGCGCCGTAGGCTCCGGCATTCATCCGAAGTGCCCCGCCGATGCTGCCCGGAATGCCGCTTAAAAATTCGGCGCCCTCCAGACTTGCGTCGGCGGCAAACCGGGCGACATTGCCGTCCAGCGCCCCGGCCCCAACGGTTATCATCTCGCCATCAACGGTCATCTTGGTGAAATGTCGGCCGAGGCGAATGACCGCGCCGCGAATGCCGCCATCGCGCACCAGAATATTTGACCCGACGCCTAGGGCGTAAACCGGCAGACCTGTGGGAATATTCTTTAAGAAAGCCGATAAATCATCTTCGTCCTCTGGTTTGAAGACGAAATCCGCCGGACCGCCGACTTGAAACCAGGTTATTTTATCAAGGCGCACATTTTCACGTAAGCGCCCCCTTACTGTCGGCATCCCGCTGTTCATATCTGTGGGAAGGGAAGACATATGGCTCATCCTTCCCGAGCTTCCTGGCGGAGGGTTTCGAGCTCGCCCGGTAACGCATTGGCCCAGTTGGTGATAGATCCAGCGCCAAGGCAGACCACTACGTCCCCGTCTTCGGCATAATCCACTACAATGCCCGCCAGTTTCTCAGGCCCCTCAAGAACGAGTACATTCTTATGGCCGCGCTCACGAAGCCCGTCCGCGAAGCTTTCTTGATCGACACCAGGAATAGGGTCTTCACCGGCCGCATATATGTCGGCAACGACAACGATATCTGCATCATTAAAGCAGGTGCAGAATTCTTCGAACAGATCCTGCAAACGGGAATAACGATGCGGCTGGACAACGGCGATGATCTTCTTGTCAAAGGCCTGCCGCGCCGCCGACAGAACCGAGGAGATTTCCACCGGGTGATGACCATAATCATCAATGATTGTTACCCCACCAACTTCACCGGTTTTTGTAAAGCGCCGCTTGACCCCGCCAAATTCGCGGAGACCGGTTTTGAGGTCAACTTCTTCCAATCCCATTTCCTTGGCAACGGCAATGGCGGCCAGCGCATTCTGAATGTTATGAATACCGGGCATGGGAAGTTCAAAGCCCTTCATCAACCGCGTATCGCCCTCAATACGGTCGCTGACAGCCACATCGAAATGGGCGCAGCCTGCATCAAAATCGACATTAATGGCGCGATAGTCTGCCTGCGGCGAAAGCCCGTAGGAAATCAATCGCCGGTCCGAAATCCGGCCGATCAGGGCCTGGACTTCCGCATGATCAATGCAGACAGCGGCGAAACCGTAAAAGGGAATATTCTGAACAAATGTCTGGAAGGCGTCCCGCACCCCATCAAAATTGCCATAAAAATCAAGATGCTCCGGGTCAATGTTGGTGACAATGGCAATGGTCGCCGGCAGTTTGGTAAAGCTGCCATCGCTTTCGTCGGCCTCGACCACCATCCAGTCACCCTTGCCAAGGCGGGCATTGGTGCCATAGGCATTGATAATGCCGCCATTGATAACCGTCGGCTCCATGCGGGAGGCATCGAGAAGACTGGCAAGCAATGATGTCGTGGTGGTTTTACCATGCGTACCGCCGACGGCAATCGCCCATTTAAGCCGCATCAGTTCAGCCAGCATTTCAGCGCGCCGGACGACAGGGATCAGATTGGCGCGGGCTTCCCTGACTTCCGGGTTATCCGATTTGACGGCGGAGGAAATAACGACGACGCGCGCGTCCCCAAGGTTCGCCGCGTCATGGCCGATATGGACAATGATGCCAAGACCACGCAAGCGCTCAACATTGTTATTGGCTGATAAATCAGAACCTTGCACCTGATATCCGAGACTATGCATCACTTCGGCAATACCGCTCATCCCGATCCCACCGATACCGACGAAATGAACAATTCCCATGTCTAGCGGGAGTGACCTCATGCCGCAGCCTTTCCATTTTTGTGGGTGTCATTATTTGCAGGCACGAAGCGATCGACCAGATCCGCCAGTTTTTCTGCCGCATGTATCTCGCCAAGGCTGGAGGCCGCACCGGCCATAACCGACAGGCAATCGGGGTGCCGCAACAGATAGATAAGCTGTCTGCTGACTTCTTCTGTCGAGAAATCATCCTGGAGAATAAGCCGCGCCGCGCCGCGGGCAACCGCATTCTCACCATTTTTGCGCTGGTGATCGTCCATGGCATATTTGTAGGGCACCAGCAGTGACGGCCGACCGGCGACGGTCAATTCTGAGAGTGTCGAGGCCCCGGAGCGGGTGATCGCCAGGTGGCATCCTTCAAGCAATTGAGCCACATTATCAAAGAAAATGGCAAGGTCGGCGTCAATGCCAGCCTGCTTATAATCCTCCCGCGCGCGATCCAGATCTTCGCGGCGGCATTGCTGTGTGACGTGCAGCCGTGCCTTCAAATCCTCGGGCAATGCCGCGAGTGCTGACGGGACTATCTCTGAAAGAACGGTGGCGCCCTGACTGCCGCCCAAAATCAAAATATTGATCGGTCCAGTTGCTGTCGGCCCCTCGTAGCCCTTGTTATAGAGTGGCAGGATCGCCCGCCGCACCGGATTGCCCGTATACACCATCTTGGCGGTCGTTTCGTCATCCGGGCTTTCCGTATGATCGAAGGAGGTCGCAATTATTTTTGCAAATCCAGCAAGCAACTTGTTCACCCGCCCGAGGACTGCATTCTGCTCATGCAGGACAAGCGGGATGTTCATGCTCGCGGCGGCGGCGGCGGGTGGCATCGATGGATAGCCGCCAAATCCGATAACAGCAACCGGCTTGATCCGTTTCAAAATCCGCCGGGACTGGAGAATACCCATGCCAATGGCGCAGACGGCCTCTATTTTCCCGATGATGCCGCCGATAGAGGGGGATCCGGACTTGACGACCAGAACTTCAGTATTGGGAAACAGATCGTCATATTTTTCGCCGCGACCATCGGTCATCAGAACGACCTTGAAGCCACGGGAATTCAATTCCTCCGCCAGCGCCCGCGCCGGGAAAATATGACCGCCTGTGCCGCCGCTCGCCAGAACGATATTTTTGCCCTGAGGGCTCATTTAAGTTCCCCACTGCCAGCACGATGACGGGTCAGCGCCAGCAGCATGCCCATCAGAATGGCCAGAGCAAACATCGAAGATCCGCCATAGGAGATAAACGGTAATGTCATGCCCTTGGTCGGCATCAGGCGTAAATTGACGCCGATATTGATGATCGCCTGCAGGCCAAACTGGGTAAGCAGCCCGGCCGCGGCCAGAACGACGAAGAAGTTCTTCTCTTCCATAAGGCGGCTAAATCCGCGTAACACCACAAAGGCAAAGAGCGCCAGCAGCAACAGGCAGATGACGACGCCAAACTCTTCGCCAACGACCGCAAAGATAAAATCCGTATGGGCATCGGGTAGTTGCGTCTTGACCGAGCCATCGCCGGGACCAACACCGAAGAAGCCACCGGTCTGAAAAGCTTCCATGGCGCGTTCAATCTGGTAATTACCGCCGCCCGACGGATCCATAAAACGATCCACGCGACTGGCGACATGGGGAAACAGGCTATACGCCGCTGCGGCGCTGACAACGCCAAGGACAACAAAAAGCACGACCCAGAAAATCGGCAGACCTGCCAGGAAAAATTGCGCGAACCAGACGGCCGAAATCACCAGGGTCATGCCCACATCCGGCTGCATCAACAACAACGACACGACGAAGGCGAAAAGCCCCATTGAAATCAGGTTACCGGGAATTTCATCGCTTTTGCGTTGCTCCGCAAACATCCAGGCTGCGACAACGGCAAAGGCGGGCTTGAGAAATTCAGTTGGCTGCAGGGTAAAGCTGCCAAACCGGAGCCAGCGCTGCGCGCCCTTGACTTCCGGCCCGATGAGCAATGTCGCGATGGTCAGGATGGAGAAGAAGACGAACATCACAACCGCAAATCGGCGAACCCATAAAGGAGACATCAACGAGACGGAGAAAATGATCATGACGGCGACGGGAAGATAGAAAAACTGCCGCCGGACAAAGTGAAAACTATCAAGGCCGAGGCGCGTTGCAATTGCCGGACTGGCGGCCAGTACCATGACACCGCCGATCAGAACCAGAATGGCCACCGCCGCCAACGTCCAGCGATCCACCGTCCACCACCAGCTACCAACAACACTGCGATCCAATCGGGTAAAGGTGGTCATTTCGTCTCCGCTATTAATGTGGTGACGGCGTCACGAAAAGTATCGCCGCGGACTTCAAAACTTGTGAACTGGTCAAAACTTGCCGCTGCCGGAGACAGGAGAACAACTGCATCACCGCCTGCCCGCCTTGCCGCCTCCGCCGCAGCTACGGTTGCCTGAGCCAGGTTCTCGCATAGAACAGTTGGGACGCCTCCGGTCAGGGTCTTGGCAAAACTATCTCTGGCTTCTCCGATCAGAAATGCCCGGGATATCCTGCCAAAATGCGGTTCCAGGGAGGCAATACCGCCCGCCTTTTCCCGCCCGCCCGCAATCCAGAAAATATTCTCAAAACTGGTGAGCGCTTTTTCGGCCGCCTCCGCGTTGGTTGCCTTGGAATCATTGACGAACGAGACCGAGCCAATCTTGCCCACAAGTTCC
>NVRR01000104.1 GCA_002732675.1 Sneathiella sp.
AGGCTTGCGCAATCCCGTCGGCATTGATTTCAATCCGGTGACAAAGGAGCTTTATACGGTGGTCAACGAGCGCGATGGCTATGGCGACGGCCTGGTGCCGGATTATCTGACGTCGGTGAAAAAAGGCGGTTTCTATGGCTGGCCCTATGCCTATTCAGGCACTATTCCGGATCCTGATTACGCTGAAGATGCACCGAATATGGTATCGAAATCTATCCTGCCCGATGTGTTGTTCCAGTCTCATTCGGCGCCGCTTGGGTTGACTTTTTATGACGGCAAACAATTTCCGGCGGACTATGTCAACGACGCGTTCGTCGCCTTTCACGGCTCGTGGAATGCGTCCAGACCAACCGGCTATAAAATTGTCCGCGTGCCGTTTAAGGACGGCCACCCAACGGGCTCGTATCAGAATTTCGCGACCGGATTTCGTCTTGAGGTCGAAGATCCGGGCCGCGCCAAAGTCTGGGGCCGACCTGTTGGCCTCGCGGTGGCGACCGACGGAGCATTGCTCATCGCTGATGATGCAAGCCAAACGGTCTGGCGCATCAGTTACGTCAAATAGAGCGGACATTGCGCTCCCGAATCGGATATGAGTAGACTCAGGCGGCGCCTGAGGATATATGAGGAGAGTTTTGCAGACATGTCGTTAAGCGGACGGCTTGTTTCTTCTATCCGCTAACATTAATCCGCGCGAAGAGATTTTGGTATGAGTTGGACCGACGAACGCATTGAAACACTGAAAAAGCTTTGGGGCTCCGGGAAAACCGCAGCGGAAATCGCCGATGAACTGGGCGATGTCACGCGCAATGCGGTGATCGGGAAGGCCAACCGTCTCGGTCTATCCGCCAAAGCCACGCCGGCCGTCCAGAAAGCCAAGAAGAAGGCCTTGCCGCCTCATCGTGCCTGCCAATGGCCCACCGGTCATCCCGGGGAGCCAAAATTTCATTTCTGCGGGGATGAAGCCGTGCCGAGCAAGCCGTATTGCCTCACGCATTGCAATATGGCCTACCAGAATAAAGATTAGGCGCGCATAAACAGATCCAGTTTTAGGTCAAGCTTTTCGCCAAGCCATAGGGCGTTATCCCGATGGTCTTCCAGATCGTTGCCTGTTTCCGGGTGGACAAGGATATCCAGCCCCTGCCGGTTAATCATGAGCCAGGGTATAATTTTTGGGAATTCATTGGCGGTAAAGACCACCTGATACATGGACGTCGGATGCGGGCCGACGGGCGCGTCATGCCAGCGCCCAAGGATAACGTTAAAACCCTGGTCCAGTTGTTCGCGGATATTGGCCGCGGTCTCTCTGCTGTTCGGATCATAATAGATATGGGCATGATACGCTGTGATGACTGTCTCGGCATTTCTGGGCACGGGCGTATCCTTTAAATTCTTCTGGCCATATCCGGTATATCCTTGTTAACATATGATCGCATGCCTCACAATCAATGGGCGGTCGGGCCTGACTGTCCAGAACATAATAATAACAAATCGGAGTAAACCCGTGTCTTTTGAGCAAATCCTCTATGAAGTCGAAGATCAGATCCTGACCATCACCCTCAACCGCCCCGACAACATGAATGCCTTTACCTCGATCATGCGCGATGAGCTCATCGCGGCCTTTGATCGTGCCGATGAAGATGATGACGTGCGGGCGATTATTATCACTGGTGCCGGACGGGCCTTCTGCGCGGGCGCAGATTTGGGGGCAGGCAAAAATACCTTCAATTATAAAGCCCGCGGCGTCATGCCCGAAGACGGCAAGCATCGCGATGGTGGCGGTCTTGTGACATTGCGGATGTATCAATCGAAGAAGCCGATCATTGGCGCCCTCAACGGTGCGGCGGTCGGGATCGGGGCGACGATGACGTTGCCTATGGATGTGCGGCTCGCCTCGGACAAAGCCAAAATTGGATTTGTGTTCTCGCGCCGAGGGATCGTGATGGAGGCCTGCAGCAGCTGGTTCCTACCCCGGTTGGTCGGGATATCCCAGGCCGCGGAATGGGTCTATTCCGGCCGGGTATTCTCGGCGGAGGAAGCGCAATCTGGCGGGCTGGTGAAATCCGTGTATGCCGCGGATGAATTGCTTCCGGCGGCCCGGGCCCTGGCGAAGGAGATGACAGCCGACTCCGCCCCTGTCTCGGTCGCCCTATGCCGACAGATGATGTGGCGTATGCTGGGTGCGAATCACCCTATGGAGGCTCATAAAATTGATAGCCGTGGCATTGCCGTTATGGGGCAAAGTCCGGATGTGGCTGAAGGTGTCAGTTCCTTCTTGGAAAAAAGGCCTGCTGATTTCAAGATGAAGGCATCGACGGATATGCCCGACTTTTACCCCTGGTGGGAAGAGCCGGAGTTCAAATAAATATACAGCTGTATGTAAATGCACTTTATTGGTGAATTTTAAATTGAATTAAAACAACTAAGGATTATATCCGGTTTCTATTGCCTGAGACAATAATAGCCGGAGAAATCTTTATGAGTTTAAAATCCCTTCTGATTACAGGCGGTGTTGTCATCGTCATTGCCGCCGCCATTGTTGTGGGTGTGAGAGAAGCCGAGAAACATGTCAATTCGTCCGCACTAAATGCCATCACAGAGATTGGCAGCGCCGCGACGGGAGAGACTGTCACCCTCGGCAGTTTTGACGTGGATATTTTTACCGGGCACGGGAGCATCACGGCATTGATTGTTCCCAATTCCGACATTGGATCCTCAAAAACCAGTTTTTCCGTGGCCAGCGCGGATATCAGAATCACGCCCTGGAGTATTCTCTGGGGGCCGCTTCATATAAAATCAATTGAAATTACGGCGCCGCAGATCGACCTTGAAACCAGCGCGACATCGTCGAATTTGACGGTTATTCTGATTGCTGCCGGGGCCTATGCCATCTCCGCTGCCAATGAAAATGGCGGTGAAAAAAAGCTGAGGGTGGATAATTTGACCATCACGAATGCCAAGCTGAGCGGGAAAGTCTATCCCTTTTCCACGACATTTTCGACGACCATGCCGACCATTCAGATGAAGGACCTGGGCAGTACCGGCGATGGACTGACGCCAGGCGATCTGGTCAATCAGGTGCTGACCCAGGTCGTCAATCAGGCAACAACGGCGGCCTTGCACCCGTAAATGCAGGTGATGGACTTAGGGCCTAGAAACCGAAAGGGTCCTTGATATCAGCGCCGGAGAACGCGACGGGGTTCTCGCTCCAGGTGAGGATATGGCAGCCAAAACGGCTTTTGAGCGCCGCTGTGCTGCCTGCCGCCACTGTCACGAACTGATTGGACTTCGCAGCCATCCCGCTGACATCAAGATCCCCGGCAATGACAAAGATATCAAGGCCGCCCTTGGTCAGGAATTCGGGTATCTCGGTAACGGGATCGAAATGCAATGAGCACATGCGAAAATCATGCGATGTGCCCGCGTAGTCATAAAGCGTTCGAAGGATAATGCCGTCTGGCATATCAGGACTGACCGCCATATCCAGTAATTTATACGGTACAACAATGGGATCTCTGGCCCTCCCCATATTTTTGAATATCTCCCGGTGCGCGCCAGGATGGATGGCTTGCAACTCATCCGGCTTTGGCGGGTAAATACTGGACCCCTCCAGCCGTGAGGTAATCAGGACGCCGTCATAGGAATAGGCATCATGAGTGTCGCCCGGCGGATTTATGCCAACACAGCCGGGGGTAAAGCTGCCGGAATAGTCGGTGACAGATCCACTGAGGATATAACTGGCGCCGACGTCTTCATGCTGATGAACGCCGCTTTCTGTAAAGGCGTCGAAGCGGAACAGACCGAGGAACTCTCCCGTTTCCAGATCGACGCGCGCTGGTTTATAAAAAAGCCCGGGCTTGCCGACATTCACCCAGTCAATCTCGTCCATTTTGAAAAGCTGGATATTCGGACCGATATGTATATCTGAAACCGCCATACTCATAACCATTGGGTCCTTTTATAAGAAGGAAGCCTAATATGTTCGACCCGGTTTTGCATCTGAAATCGCTTTTATCTGTCTTTGCTGCCGCTAAATAGCAGTCTGTCCTTGCTCTCTTGAATTCAGGACACTAAATGTAGGGGATGTTCATTAAGCAGGTATACGCATGGCTTCCTTACTCTATCTGATCAGTACTATCATCTCGATTTTCATCTATTTGTTGGTTGCCAACGCGATCCTGAGTTGGCTGGTGGCCTTTAACGTGGTCAATACCCAAAACCAGTTCGTCTCCATGGTGGGGAATTTCCTATTCAAGGTGACCGAGCCACCGCTTCGACCTATCCGAAAAATTATCCCGAACTTTGGGGGGCTGGATATCTCTCCTATCGTATTGATCCTGCTGCTCATTTTTTTACAAAATCTGATGTTTGAGTATTTACCGCAATTGCTATGATTTCCCCTCTGCGGGTGAGCGGGACGCATTGTCTGCTGGACATTCGTTTGACACCCAACGCCGCGCAGAATCGGATTGAAGATGTTTTTATGGATGGAGACGGACGCCCGCGCCTGAAAGTAAAAGTAACGGTCGTGCCGGAAAAGGGAAAAGCCAACAAGGCGCTGATCAAATTGCTCTCCAAATCCTTTAAACGGCCGCCGTCCGCCTTCAAAATTCTGATGGGAAAGCTGGATAGGAACAAAACAGTGTCGATTTCTGGCAATCTGCCTGTCACGGATGATGACATAAAGGCATGGCAGAAAAAGCTGCAACCCCTCACAAGCCTTGGAGACGATGAAATATGACGGCAGATATTATTGATGGCAAGGCATTCGCCGCGACGGTTCGCGCCCGTGTTGGCAGGCAGGTATCTGCGCTGAAGGCCAGCAACGGACTGACACCTGGACTGGCGGTTGTGCTGGTCGGTGAGGATCCGGCGAGCCAGGTGTATGTCCGCAACAAGGGCACCTCCACTTCCGAAGCCGGGATGAAGTCTGAGGAAATCCGACTGGACGCCACGACCACACAAGCGGAGGTCTTGAGCGTTGTCGCGCGGCTGAATGCCGACCCCAGCATTCATGGTATTCTGGTACAATTGCCCTTGCCCGCACAAGTCGATGAAATGGCAGTGCTGGACGCCATTGATCCGGCCAAGGATGTGGACGGATTTCATGTGATCAATACGGGTCGGCAGGCTGTTGGCTTGCCCGCCATGGTGCCCTGCACGCCGCTTGGCTGCATCATGATGCTGAAAGACAAGCTTGGCGATTTGTCGGGCTTTAATGCGGTTGTGGTTGGTCGCTCCAATATCGTCGGCAAACCCATGGCGAGTTTGTTGCTGACCGAGAATTGCACCGTGACCATCGCTCATTCGCGGACGAAGGATCTGCCCGGTGTTTGCCGGGGCGCGGATATCCTGATTGCCGCGGTTGGTCGTCCTGAAATGATCCGCGGTGACTGGATTAAAAGCGGTGCAACGGTTATTGATGTTGGCATCAATCGCATAGTAAAAGATGACGGTAAAACGAAATTGGTGGGCGATGTCTGCTTTGAGGAGGCAAAAGAGGTTGCCGGTGCCATCACGCCGGTACCGGGCGGCGTTGGTCCGATGACCATTGCCTGTCTGCTTGCCAATACGGTGACGGCAGCCTGTCGGCAAGCCGGTATTGAGGAACCCGACGTTTAGCATTCCGCAGGAAGGGTAGAAACTTTCGTGAGATTTTCCGCTCACACGATCAAGAAATTTCTCCGGTCTGTCGCCGTCGGGGCACTGACGGGAATTGTCATTTCCATTGTCTGCGTGGCATTGCCTGGCGCCGGGATTATTCTGCTGATCAGCACATTGGATCTTGGCTGGGATCTGCAATGGATCCCCTCCGCTCCGGCGATTATGGCGCTCGGCGCCCTCGGTGGCGGCCTGTTTGCGGCCGCCTTGTTTATCAAGGACACGTATATTCCATATGTCGAAGTCGTACCTGATTTCGAGGCCGACACCGAAGTGCCGGACCCAGACTCAGACTCAGATAAATACCTGCACTGAAAAGTTTATGACTTCTGTCGGTGCAGCAGCCGCAGCCGCAGCGCATTGAGTTTGATAAAACCTTCCGCGTCTCGCTGATCATAAACCGTGTCTTCCTCGAACGTGACATGCTCCATGGAATACAGAGAGAAGGGGCTTTTGCGGCCAACGACACTCACCCGGCCCTTGAACAGTTTCAGCCGGACCGTGCCGGAGACTTTTTCCTGGCTCTTGTCGATCAGCGCCTGCAACATCTCGCGCTCCGGGGAGAACCAGAGGCCGTTGTAAATCAGCTCCGCGTAGCGCGGCATGATGTCGTCTTTCAGATGCATGGCGCCGCGATCGAGGGTAATTTGCTCAATGCCGCGATGGGCTTCGAGCATAATGGTGCCGCCCGGTGTCTCGTATATGCCACGGGATTTCATGCCGACGAAGCGGCCTTCCACCAGATCAAGGCGACCGATGCCGTTATCGCCTGCGAATTTGTTCAAGGCGGTCAGCATGTCGGCAGGCGAAAGCCGCTTGCCATTCAGGCCAACGGGATCACCCTTTTCATATTCGATTTCGATATAGGTGGCGATGTCCGGCGCATCTTCTGGTGCGACCGAGCGGCTATAGACATATTCACCCGCTTCCTCCCATGGATCCTCAAGCGCCTTGCCCTCGGCGGAGACATGAAGCAGGTTGGCATCGACCGAAAAAGGCGCTTCGCCGCGCTTGTCTTTCGGGATCGGGATCTGGTTTTTTTCCGCAAATTCAATCAACTTAGTCCGGGAATTGAGATCCCATTCGCGCCACGGCGAAATGACCTTGATATCCGGGTTGAGGGCATAATAGCCGAGCTCAAAGCGCACCTGGTCATTGCCTTTGCCGGTGGCGCCATGGGCGACGGCATCGGCGCCGACTTCACGTGCAATCTCGATCTGCCGCTTTGCGATCAATGGCCGGGCGATGGCGGTGCCGAGCAGATATTGCCCTTCATAGACCGCATTGGCGCGGAACATGGGGAAAACAAAGTCGCGGACGAATTCCTCGCGCAGGTCATCTACATAGATTTCCTTGATGCCCATCATTTCCGCTTTGGCGCGCGCGGGCCCTATTTCTTCGCCCTGACCAAGGTCAGCCGTGAAGGTCACGACTTCGCAGTTATAGGTGGTTTGCAGCCATTTCAGGATAACAGACGTATCCAGACCGCCGGAATAGGCGAGAACAACTTTTTTGATGTCTTGGGACATGACAGGGAACCTCGATGAGAATCTATTTTTAGTACGAATTTGCAGCGCGCAACCTAAGGGAAAACGGCACCTCCTGCAAGGGGCAGAATGCAACCTGCCGACAATAACTTTAGCGAAAAGGCCCTAAGATTCTGCGGCTGTTTTTGGCGAGGCAATTATGACCAGTTGATGTAGACTACATTCCAAACAGGCGTATTGCCGGGGAATAGACAGAGGGAAATGAAATGCAACTGGGATTGGATGGAAAAACGGCACTCATTACCGGGGCGTCACAGGGGATCGGAGAGGGTCTGGCCAGGGCTTTCGCGGAAGAGGGGGTCAACCTACATCTGACAGCCCGCAATGCAGATAATCTTGAACGTATTAAGTCGGAGATCCAGGCGGTATCGCCCGTGTCGATTACACTGCATCCGCTGGACATAACGAAGCCTGAAGCTTGCCAGCAGCTGTCGGATATGGTCGGTGATATCGATATTCTCATCAATAATGCAGGCGCCATTCCAAGCGGTAATCTATTCGAAATTGATGAAGCTTCCTGGCGCCAGGGTTGGGAACTTAAAGTCATGGGATATATCAATTTGTGCCGGATTTTCTATGCGAAAATGAAGGAAAAATCCGAAGGCGTCATTATCAATAATATCGGAAATGGCGGCGAAGTTTTCGATGCTAATTATATCGCGGGAACGACGGGTAACGCGAGCCTGATGGCTTTTACCCGGGCGCTGGGAGGTGCAAGTTTGTCGGACGGTGTTCGGGTCGTGGGCGTAAATCCAGGTCCGGTTAAGACGGAGCGCATTGTTAATATACTCAAAAAGCGGGCGAAGACCTTCTTGGGAGACGAATCCAGATACACGGAATATGTCGAAAATTTCCCGCTTCATCGTCCCGCACATGTTCATGAAGTGACTGACCTGATCGTTTTCCTGGCCTCTTATCGGTCAGGATATACGTCGGGAACTATTATTACTGTGGACGGCGGAATTTCTTCTCGTCGTTCGATTGCGTAGAAAAACGGAATTCTATGGACGTCTTGGATAGTGGATCACCGAGAGGGTAACGGTGTCTTCGTCGGTTTTGTTACGATAACCATGCGGTTTGTCTCCGCGAAAGCGAATGCTTTTTCCGGGCTGCAGATCATGCCAGATATCATCGACGAACACCTCCATAGAGCCGGAGATAACGGTGATATATTCGACAACGCCGGGCTCATGGGCTTCCGATAATCGCTCGAAGCCTGCGAGGAACGTCAGCTCCATATATTCAAACCCAAAACGTTGCTCGTAAGGAAAGAGCGGGGCAACCATTGTGCCGTCGCCACGCGCCAGCTGGCGGACCTCATCGGCGTCGCGGATCAAGGTTTCTTCTGCACCCTCCGGGATCGGTTCTGTGAGGGATGAGATGGACGTGTTGAACCCGGTTGCGATTTTCCACAATGTTGCGGTAGTTGGGCTTGATTCTCCGCGTTCGATTTGTCCCAGCATGGCTTTACTGATCCCGGTTTTTGTGGCGGCACCGTCCAGGCTGAGGCCATGCTCTTTGCGTAACGTCTTTAGCATCTTAGCCAGATATTTGGTCGGGTCTTGCATGGGGGCCTCAAAAATACGCTTGTGCGTTATAACGCTCAAATGCTAGGGTCAGCGTGATTGAGCGTTATAACGCACAAACTGGACGTAAGGATAGACCAAATGCTGCGATTTTTTTCTCCTTCCTATATTTCAGCCGGGTTTGTTTCGGCGCTGGTCGGATATGCGGGAGCAGGCGCAATCATTTTTCAGGCCGCTAACGCGTCTGGTGCGTCGCCTGCTGAGATTAGCTCCTGGCTGTGGGCGTTGGGTGTCGGGATGGGGGTCAGTAGTGCCGCATTAACATTGCGCTATCGCCAACCTATCATGGTCGCCTGGTCAACGCCGGGTGCGGCGTTGCTGGTAACAAGTCTGCCCGGATTGCCGTTAAGCGATGCCGTTGGGGTCTTTCTGTTCAGCTCTCTCCTCCTCACCTTATGCGGGGTAACAGGCTTTTTTCAGAAAATTATGGATGTGGTGCCGAAGTCTTTGGGCGCGGCGTTGCTGGCGGCGGTTCTGTTGCGTTTCGGGTTGGATGCCTTTGTGGCGCTGGAAAATGATTTTGCGCTGGCCGGGGCAATGCTGCTGGTTTATGTGCTGGCGCGGCAATTCGTCCCGCGTTTCGTGATCCCGCTGACATTCCTGACAGGTATTGTTATCGCGCTAGCGCAAGGCTCCTTCGTAGGGTTTGATCCGGATTTCTCCCTGACAACGCCTGTTTTTGTGATGCCG
>NVRR01000105.1 GCA_002732675.1 Sneathiella sp.
CAGTGTCATCCCCGCCTCAACCGCAATGCCGCGTAAATTCGCGGTCACCGCCCGGCGGATGGTGTCCGGGCCAATGGTTGGCATATCAATACGAATGTCCTGCCCTGGTTTACTGAGCTTAACCAGCACCCCAGCCGGATGGTCCCAGGCAAACGCTGCGGATCGCTCCAGAAGGCCATCTGTCCCTTCGGCGGCTTCCACGGCCAGAGTATATCCATCACGAATAATCGCCGCCTGGCCGATATCAAGCTCGCCAACCGCCTTGACGATCCGGCTGCCTTCGCGGATATCCTCCCAGTCTTGATCGCTCGCGGCGACAAGCCCAAGCTGCCCCAATGGCACCAGTAAATCAGCAAGCAACTCATGAACGCCAATAATTTCAAAGCCTTTGTCGGCCAAATAGGTGGTAATGGTCGTTAGAAGCTGATCATCACCCCGACCTAGCGCCGCCGTAATTCGCGCCAGCAATTTCATCCCTTCAAAGTCGGGAACAATATTTTTCATATCCGGTCGCCGCACCGGACCTGCCAGCGTGATTCTGGAACAGCCCTCGCGGGCCAAGGCCTTCAGAAACTTGCCGACCTTGGTGATCTTGATGACTTCATGGGGGAATTCGGCATAGTCCTCCGGGTTTGCCTCCCCCTCAACCAGCAACAGAAATGGCGCCTCCCCATTCCCGCGCAGTGATCTTGCCAAGGCAATCGGCAGGCTCCCCTGACCGGCGATTATGGCAAGGCGCTGATCCGCGCCGCTAATTTGGCTGACAGAAGCCACGCTTCGTTTCCGCATTGATAAAGTCAGAGACCGTCGTGACACTGGAGGCGTCCGGAAATTCGCTTTGAAGGTTTTTCGCCCGATCGGCGAAAACCCCCTCACTCGAGAAAAGATATTTATAGGCATTTCTCAAGGCATGTATATCATCGCGGACGAAACCCCGGCGCTTCATACCTGTGAGGTTCAAGCCATTCAGTAGCGCCCGATTGCCTGTCGCCGAGCCGAATGGAATCACATCGGTTTCGACCCCGGACGCGCCGCCGATCATCGCATGCGCGCCGATCCGCACAAATTGATGAACCGCTGACAAGCCGCCAATAATAACAAAGTCACCTAGTTCCACATGACCGCCAAGGGTCGCGTTATTGACCAGAATTACATCATTCCCGATCAGACAGTCATGAGCCACATGGGCACCAATCATCAATAGGCAGTTATTGCCAATCCGCGTCATCATCCCGCCACTGGCGGTGCCGGGGTTAACCGTCACATGTTCCCGGATCGTGCAATTTTCGCCGATCACCAGCTCCGATTTCTCCCCCTGGAATTTCAAATCCTGCGGAGGATGACCAATGGACGCAAAGGGATATATGGTCGTCCCCGCACCAATGGCCGTCTTCCCGCTTATCGCGACATGCGATTTAAGCGTGACATTGGCGGCCAGAGTGACATCCTCGCCAATGACGCAGAACGGACCGATATTGGCCTCAGGGTCGACGGACGCGCCATCCTCAATGATTGTGGTTTGATGAATATTGCCCATTCGGCACCTTGCTTTATATGGGTTATGGACGAAATCGCCGCCTATAGCTAACAAGGAACGCAGGCGCGCTCAAATCAAGCTATGTTACAACGAGTTACCTGAATTAGTCGACAATCATCGCCGAGAAATCCGCTTCGGCTACTTTCTTACCATCGACTTCGACAATACCGGAAAATTTCCAGACAGCGCCACGGCTCCGCTTGACAACCACATGCAAATACATGGTATCGCCCGGAACAACAGGCCGACGGAAGCGGGCATTATCAATAGACATGAACAACACATGTTTTGGCGGACTGTCATCCCCGAAAGACTTAATGACGACGACGCCAGCAGTCTGCGCCATCGCCTCAACAATCATCACCCCCGGCATGATGGGCCTGCCTGGGAAATGCCCTTGAAACTGCGGCTCGTTCATGGTGACGTTCTTTACACCTGTCGCCGACACGCCCGGAACAACATTGATAAGGCGATCAATCAGCAACATCGGGTATCTGTGCGGGATCAATTTCTGAATTTCCAGAATATCAATGGCTTCAATAGTGTCTTGCGAGCTATTACTCATGAAAGCGACCCTTTGCTTTTGGATAGTTTACTCAATACAGCGACTTGCCGGAAAAATTGTCGTCTCGGCCGTGCCGGCATCCCTGCATATATTTCACCGGCGGGAATATTGGTCATCACCCCCGACTTGGCTGATACTTGCGCGCCCGCTCCGATGGTTAGATGCCCCGCCAGGCCAACTTGTCCGCCTATCACGACAAAATCCTCCAACGTCGTGCTTCCAGAAATACCGGTCTGCGAGACGATGATGCAGCCTTTGCCGACACGCACGTTATGCCCGATTTGCACCAGATTGTCGATCCATGTGCCATCGCCAATGAGCGTATCAGGTCCGGCGCCCCTGTCGATCGTGGTGTTCGCGCCGATTTCAACGCTGGACCCGATAACAACCCGGCCCAGTTGCGGTATTTTTATATGCCCGGCGGCGTCCGGCGCAAAACCGAAGCCATCCTGACCAATTTTTGCGCCTGTATAAATTGAGACGTTATCGCCCACAAGGCAATGGCTCAACGTCACATGTGCACCAAGCCTGCTATCCTTGCCAAGCTGCACATTCCTGTTCAGAAAACATTGAGGGCCGACGATTGTATTATCGCCAATCACCACTCCCTCTTCAATCACCGCATAGGCGCCAACGGAAACATTGTGCCCGAGCGTTACAGTCGGTGCAATGACGGCTGTCGGGTGGATATTTCCCTGCCCAAGCTCAGGCAGATAGAACTTGTTGGCAATTCGGGCATAGGCCTTGTAGGGATCCGCGGAGAGAAGTATGACAACCCCGTCCGGTACGTCTTTCAACGCTTTCTCCGTAGCGATACAGGCGGTCGCCTGGGTTTTACGGAAAGCCTCTACATATTTGGGGTTACTGAGGAATGTCAGATCACCGGCACCGGCCTGATCCAGAGGTTTAACATCCGAAATCAGTATATCCAAATCAACAGTGTCCGCCAATTTCACGTCTGGTAATTTTGCGAGATCTCGCAGAGAGAAAGGCCCTTGCCTATTAAAAAACCGGAAATCAGGCATTAGCTTTTCTTCAACGGTACAATTTTCACAATTACTTTCGTGAGCCTCTTATTGAGCTCATCCACTACATCAGATGTCTTATCCAGATCCTTGTCTGCAAAGAGAAGTTCCTGTCTATCGACGACCATCGTTGCACCAAAGCCAGCCATAAGTTCCTGAATAATTGGTATAATGGATTTCCGTAGTTCCTCCAACGCGATAAATCTGCTTTGCTGCAATTGCCGGGACTTTTCCTGAGCCTCGCGCCGATAGACGGCCGCCTTTTTATTAAATGCCACCTGTTTTTTTGAATACGCATCAGCCGTCACAATAATTTTCTGCCGCGCAATCTGTTCCTTTTCAGCCTTTAACTCATTTTCTCTGACGTCAAAATCTTTTTTGAAAGACTCTTCAAATTTATCAATTTGAGCATTGATATCCTGAACAACATCCAGGCCACGCATAACTGCTGGCATATCCAAAACACCGATCACATCTTTCGGCCCCGCCTGCGCCGAGACGGCAGTCCCGGATAAAGCAGTCAAAAATAACAAAAAAACAGAAATTAGCGGCAATTTCACAGGCATAACTTAAGTCCTTAGAAGCGTGTTCCAAAATCAAGCTGGAACACCTCGTCCTGATCATAGTCTTCTTTCAGGAACGGATATGCAATATTAACCTGGATAGGGCCGAAGGGAGACACCCAGTTCAATCCAACGCCGACGGATGCCCGTGGACTGGCATTATCGGCGATACCGGGGTCGCTGTCATCAATACCTGTCAAGGTGCCAACATCTAAGAACGTCCGACCCAAAACGCCGTATTCATCGGGAAGCCCAACCGGAAATCTGAGTTCAGCTGTCCCAATGACAAAGATATTGCCGCCCAACGAGTCCGACGAGGCCAGATCACGTGGCCCAATCCCGCGTCGCGCAAAGCCCCTGAAGTTCCGACCACCAACATTATAGCGCTGCGCCAAAATAACATCCTCACCTAACCCAAAGATATATCCAGCTGAGCTGCCGAGACTAAGTACCACGTCATCTTCATAAACCGGCCAGAATTTCACATAGCTCACATCCGTCGCCAAAGATCGCACATCACCGCCGATGCCCGAAAGTATCTGACCAAATGAATATTTACTCCCGGTCGTCGGAAAGAACGTATCATCGAGATCACTCACCGTAATCGTATACCCGATTGAGGAAATCAGATATTCACCCGCCGCTTTTTGAGTACTTACTGAGGCATTTGGTGTCAGATTATCGATTTTTTCGTTGACCAAGCTATATTTTACGTCGCCGCGGACATTTTTCTTGATGGGAAAGCCGGAGCGCAATGCAAAACCGGTCTTTTCTAAATCATACCCACTTTCGTCCTGCAAATCTCGCTGAATCCTGAAAATGTCAAAACCGGCGCTCAAATCCCGATTCAAAAAATATGGTTCTGTAAATCCTAAATCTATGGTTTGCGAATCTGCGCCAAGGGAAATCCCAAACCGTAGGTCCTGACCACGGCCAAGCAGGTTTCGCTCTCGGATCTGCAAATCAGCGGAGACCGAATCCGTTGTCGAGAAACCGGCACCAATACTCAATTCCCCCGTGGATTTCTCCTGTACGTCGACATTGATAATCGTCTTATCCGGTGCCGTGCCTTCTTCTTGAGTGACTTCCACCTTCTCAAAGAAATTAAGCCCGCGTATCCGTGCTTCCGACAGCCTCAGAAGAGCTGTATTGAAGGCATCCCCTTCCGCCAGCTTGAATTCCCGGCGAATAACGTAATCAAGAGTTCGGACATTACCGGTGACATTAATCCGCTCGACATAAACCCGCGGACTTTTTTTAATCTGATATTGAATTGATATGGTCAGGTTTTCACGGTCACGCGTTACTTGCGGTCGAACATTGACAAAGGCATATCCCAGTTTTCCAAGCTCAAACGTAATTTTCTGAATACTGTCTTCAATTTTATCAGCGTTATATGTATCGCCTTCAATCGTGGTTACAAAGCTTAACAATTCATCCGGTTTGAAATCCTTGATTTCGCTTTCAACCCCGATTTCACCGAATTTATACCTCTGACCTTCCTCAACCGCAAAAGTGATGAAGAAGCCATCCCGATCCGGTGTCAGTTCCGCGACAGCCGAGACAACCCTAAAATCCGCATAGCCTTTAGACAGGTAGAATTTTCGAAGCAATTCACGATCAAAAGTCAGCCGATCCGGGTCATAGGTGTCAGAATCCGACAGAAAATTATACCATCGGGTTTCTTCCGTAGAAATCTGGCTCAAAAGCTGGCCGTCGCTAAACTTGTCATTCCCGTAAAACCGGATCTTCTTGATGCCCGTCTGGTTACCTTCATTAATTTCGAAAACCAGATCTACTCGATTTTGCGGCAGTAAAATGACCTTTGGCTCGACGGTAGCAGCAAAGCGACCACTCCGACGATACACCGTAATAATTCTCTGAACGTCATTCTGCACCCTGGCACGGGTGTAGACAATGCGCGGGCGTAGCTGAATTTCAGCCGACAAGGTCTCATCTTCTATCCTGCGATTGCCTTCAAATGCCAGCCGATTAATGATAGGATTTTCGACCACATCAACAATTACCACCGACCCTTCCTGACGGATGGAAACGTCCGCAAACAAGCCCGTATTAAACAGTGCTTTTAGCGACCGGTCGACACGGCTGCGATCATAGGGGGCACCTTCGGTGATGAGAAGATAAGAAACGACCGTACTATCTTCAATTCGCTGATTACCGTCTACACGAATTTCAGATATCACCGGTGTCGATTGCGCGTATCCCGGCAGGGCAGTCGTCACCACAACTGAAAGCGAAATTACCGCAAACAGCGCTAAAAATTTCAATAGACGCAAATCTCCACCCCTTAGCGGATTCCCTCAGATCACTTCACTCTAGTTCTATCAGACCTTTGTCCTCAGGAAAACAGGCCGGTGAAAAAATCTTGAACCCAAGGTTTGTTAATATCATTCCAAGTTGCGAATATCATTAACATCAGAACAAGCGATAGTCCAATTCGGAAACCATATTCCATCGCTTTTGCGTTCATGGGTTTGCCGCGAATGGCTTCATAGAGGTAGAAGACGAGATGCCCGCCATCCAGCATTGGTATTGGAAATAGGTTTATCAGTCCAAGGCTGATGGAGACGAAAATCATAAAATTAAACAGCGACAAGGCTCTGTCGCTCAGATCTTCCCCGCGCTTGGCCGCATCCCCTGACATTTTCAGGATGCCGAGCGGACCGCTGAGTTCTTGGGTATCGCGCGCACCGGAAATAATCTGCCCCACGCCTTTCAGCGTTGCCGTCGTTACAAACCAAGTCTGATCAACGGCGCTTAAAAATGCACTAACGGGGCCGTGTTTGATAAATTCCCGCCCTGTTGATTTTATGCCGAGCTGGCCAATTCGATGGGAATTGCCGTCCCCATCTTCCTGTAGAACGATTTTCGGCTGAACTGATAGGTCAATAGTCCGGCCATGCCGATCTATTTTCATCAGCAATGGTTCGTCCAGTCCGACCATGATTTTCTGTCGGAGCTCTTCAAAGCTATCGATTTTTGACCCATCAACTGACAAAACCCGGTCGCCTGGCTCAAACCCGGAGGCTTCCGCCGCACTGCCTGCGACAATTTCACCGGCAATGGGTGGTGTTTGCGCCTGACCAAGGGCCATAAACAGGAGGGTCATGGCCAAAATGGCAAAAATAAAATTCGCGGCCGGTCCAGCAAGGACAACGGCAGCACGCTGATAAAGCGGCTTATGATGAAAGCAGACTTTCTTTTCCTCATCCGTCATCTCATCGACGTCGGAGGATGCATCACTGGCCACACCGGCATCGCCGTGAAATTTTACATATCCGCCGAAGGGTACGGCGCAGACTTTCCAGCGGCAGCCGTTTTTATCAAACCTCCCCCATAACTCTGGTCCGAAACCAATGGCAAACGTATCGACTTTTACGCCACAAATCCGGGCTACTTTGTAATGACCGTATTCATGGACGAAGACCAGTACGGTAATCACGACGACAAAGGCCGGAATGTAAATCCAGTTGTTGATTAAAAAATCCATTAGGCTTTACCAATTTCCCATATCTTTAAGTGATAGCGTTGATAACATTCCGGGCAATTTTGCGCCCCCTTAAATCACAGTCAAATATATCCTCGACCGATCGCAATCCTTCGATCGGCGTCCGGCTCAGCGTGTCCTCGACGACCGCCGCAATATCAAGAAAGGCAATTTCCCCGAACAGAAATGCCTGAACGGCGACCTCATTAGCTGCATTTAATGTTGTCGGTGCCGAATTTCCAGCAATTAACGCTTCTCGCGCCAGCCTTAGTGCCGGAAATTTTACCGGATCTGGATTAAGAAATGTTAAAGAGGCAACCTTGGCGAGATCAAGCCGGTTGGCTTTAAACTCATGTCGTTCGGGCCAGCCCAAGGTATAGGAAATAGGCGTGCGCATGTCCGGTGCGCCCATCTGCGCCAAAACCGATCCATCCTTATACTCCACCATGCTATGGATAATCGACTGCGGATGAACGAGGATGTCTATCTTGTCTTCTGGTATCGGAAAAAGACGAGCGGCTTCAATAAGTTCGAGGCCCTTATTCATCATCGTCGCACTATCGATGGAAATCTTGGCGCCCATATCCCAATTGGGATGTGCAAGAGCCTGATCACGGGTGACAAGCCGCATTTCATCTAACGTGTGATTGAGAAACGGGCCGCCGGAGGCTGTCAGAACAAGCCGCGCGACTTTATCCAGCTGATCAAAATCAAGGACCTGGAAAATGGCATTATGTTCGCTATCGACAGGCAGCAGGGTTGCACCGTATTTACGGGCTTCACTGAGCACAAGATCGCCGCCGCAGACGAGTGATTCCTTGTTGGCAAGCGCGATAATAGCCCCTGTCCGGATCGCTGCCAATGTCGGTGCCAGGCCAGCGGCGCCAACAATCGCCGACATCATCCAATCCACTTCTATCGATGCGGCATCAATTAAAGCCTGCCTGCCCGCGGCAACTTCGGTGCCCGTGCCCGCCAACAAACTCCGCAGCGTCTCAAGGTGAGCCTCATTGGCAATAACAGCGAGGCTCGCGTTAAGCTCCCTCGCTTGTTTGGCCAATAGCTCGGCATTTTCATTTGCCGTCAGGACCGCAACCTCGAATTTCCCGGGGCTTGCCGTGATAAGATCAACGGTATTCACACCCACGGATCCGGTAGAGCCCAATATGCTGATTTTACGCATTGGCCGGAGGGTCGGACGCGTAATTTTCAATTCGTCCCGGACAATGTTGTCCATTTTACGTCCTCTCCGTTATCAGTATAAGTCCTAGAAGCGCCGGGGCAACGAACAGAATCCCGTCCAGACGGTCAAGGACACCGCCGTGACCCGGTATTAGATTGCTGGCATCTTTGATCCCGAATTTCCGCTTCCACGCCGATTCCGTGAAATCACCTGCCTGCGCCAGAATGGCACCAACGGCCCCCAGCAGTAATATTCCAAATGGCGCATTCATGTTGTTTATCAAGAAATAGGCCGCACAAAAGGCGACCAACATCGCGGCAATCATGCCGCCGATCAGTCCCGCCCAGGTCTTGTTCGGGCTGATAACCGGCGCTATTTTCGGGCCGCCAATGGTTTTCCCCGAGAAATAAGCACCAATATCTGTGGCCCATATCACCAGAAACAGACTTGTTGTCACGGCAAAGCCGATATCGGGGAGACCGCGGAGGACGGCCAAAGATAAAATCGGCACCCCGGCAACCAATGGGCCGAAAAACGCCCAGATCCTGTCCGTTTTCTGTTTCAGAAAAGAAGACAGCACCAGCAAAATAACAGAACCGCCGAAAAGTATCGCAACTGTTAAAACCAATTCACCGATAAAGGCCATATATAGCGATGAGAGAACTGTCAGCCCGGTTATAACGGTAAAAAGTGGCACATGTGCTGATATGGAAGTCCGGCACCACTCGAAGCACATGGCGGCGGCGGCTAATCCCAGGAACAGAATGAAATAACTTCCGCCCAGAACCAGTGCCACAATGGCGATGGGCGCCAGCACAAGCGCTGAAATTATCCGAAGCTGTAACGAAGATAGTCGCTTTTCCGGCACTAGATCGCTCCGAAACGGCGGATTCGGGTCCCATATTCGGCCACCGCTTCCGCCAGATCCGCCTTCTTGAAGTCGGGCCAGAGAACGTCCAGAAAGACCAGTTCGGTATAGGCGCATTGCCAAAGCATAAAGTTGCTGAGCCGTTTTTCGCCGCTTGTGCGGATCAGTAATTCTGGGTCC
>NVRR01000106.1 GCA_002732675.1 Sneathiella sp.
AGGCACGTGGCATCACGATTTCGACGTCCCATGTTGAGTATGAGACAGCGGCACGTCACTATGCACATGTGGATTGCCCGGGCCATGCGGATTATGTGAAGAACATGATCACGGGTGCGGCTCAGATGGACGGCGCCATTCTTGTTGTGTCGGCGGCCGACGGTCCGATGCCACAGACACGGGAGCATATCCTGCTGGCGCGCCAGGTTGGGGTGCCATCACTTGTTGTGTTTATGAACAAGGTTGACCAGGTTGACGACGAAGAGCTGCTCGAGCTGGTTGAAATGGAGATTCGCGAACTTTTGAGCGAGTATGAGTTCCCAGGAGACGATATTCCGATTATTGCCGGTTCTGCTCTGGCAGCGCTTGAAGGCCGTGATCCTGAAATTGGCGCGGATGCGATCGTGAAGCTGATGGCCGCGGTTGATGAGTATATCCCGCAGCCGGAACGCGAGATTAACAAGCCGTTCCTGATGCCGATCGAAGATGTGTTCTCGATTTCTGGCCGTGGCACGGTTGTGACGGGTCGTATTGAGAGCGGTATTGTCAATGTCGGTGAGGAAATCGAGATTGTCGGGATCAAAGACACGGTGAAGACGACGTGTACCGGTGTTGAAATGTTCCGCAAACTTCTGGACCGCGGCGAGGCTGGCGACAATGTTGGTGTTCTGTTGCGCGGTACGAAGCGTGAGGATGTTGAGCGTGGACAGGTTCTGGCGAAGCCGGGGTCGGTCACACCGCATACGAACTTCAAGGCAGAAGCTTACATCCTGACGAAGGATGAAGGCGGCCGTCATACACCGTTCTTCACCAATTATCGTCCGCAGTTCTATTTCCGGACGACGGATGTGACGGGTGTTGTTTCTTTGCCGGAAGGCACGGAGATGGTGATGCCAGGTGATAATGTGACGATGGATGTCGAGTTAATCGCTCCGATCGCCATGGACAAAGGCTTGCGTTTCGCGATCCGCGAAGGCGGACGCACCGTCGGCGCCGGCGTCGTCGCAAGCGTGACTAAGTAATTTAGAGTATCTTTGGCAGCCCTTCGGGGTTGCTTTGTTTCACTTCTGGAGTGACCAGGGTAATGGAAAACCAAAATATCCGCATCCGCCTGAAAGCGTATGATCATCGTGTTCTCGATGCGTCGACTGGTGAAATTGTTAATACGGCCAAACGCACTGGTGCGAAAGTCCGTGGACCAATTCCGCTGCCGACACATATTGACAAATATACGGTTCTTCGCGGTCCGCATATTGACAAGAAATCACGTGAGCAGTTCGAAATTCGCACCCATAAGCGCCTTCTGGACATCGTTGAGCCAACACCGCAAACGGTGGACGCACTCATGAAACTGGACCTCGCCGCTGGCGTTGATGTGTCCATCAAGTTGTTGGGGTAAGCCAAATGCGTAGTGGATTGATCGCAAAGAAACTGGGCATGACCCGTGTCTTCGCTGAAGATGGCACGCATGTTCCTGTCACGGTTCTGGAAGTCGACAACTGTCAGGTTGTGGCGCATCGGAAGATGGACAGTCATGGTTATAATGCCATGCAGCTGGGTGTTGGCAAAGCCAAGGTGAAAAATGTCAACAAAGCCATGCGCGGACATTATGCCAAGGCCGAAGTTGAGCCGAAGATGAAACTTGCAGAATTTCGCATCCAGGACGACGCTTTCGTCGATATTGGTTGTGAAATCACCGCAGATCATTTTGTCGCCGACCAGTATGTCGATGTTGCGGGCACAAGCATTGGTAAAGGTTTTGCCGGTGCCATGAAGCGCCATAACTTTGGCGGTATGCGGGCATCACATGGTGTGTCGGTATCGCATCGGGCACTTGGTTCTACGGGGCAGTGTCAGGATCCGGGAAAAGTCTTTAAGGGCAAGAAAATGGCTGGTCATATGGGCGCAGTCCGCGTGACCACGCAAAATCTGAAAGTCGTCTCGACTGATGTAGATGAAGGTTTGGTTCTTATCCGCGGTGCCGTTCCTGGCTCCAAAGGATCCTGGGTCTTTATAGCGGATGCCGTGAAAAGAGCCCGTCCGGATAACGCGCCGTTTCCTGCGGCCGTTGCCACGATAAAAACGACTGAAGCTCCGGCTGAAGAAGTAGCTGAGGCGGATACGCCAGCTGATGAGGCGCCAGCTACCGATACAACGGCTGAAGAATAGGGGACTGTTGGTATGAAGGTGAATGTAATAAACCTCGAGAATAAGAAAGCAGGCGATATCGAGCTTGCGGACGAGGTATTTGGATTGGCTCCGCGTGCGGATCTGCTCCAGAGAATGGTGAAATACCAGCTGGCTGCACGCCGCTCCGGTACCCATAAGACAAAAGGCGTTGCCGAAGTCGCGGGTACAGGCGCCAAGCCGTTCGCCCAGAAGGGCACGGGCCGTGCCCGTCAGGGACAGAAACGTGCGCCGCATCAACGTGGCGGCGGTGTCGCTCATGGTCCGGTTGTTCGCAGCCACGCCCATGATCTGCCAAAGAAAGTTCGGAAGCTGGCGTTGAAGACCGCGCTCTCTACGAAACAGGCAGAAGGCAAACTGATCATTATTGATGAGTTGAAAGCCAAGGACGTGAAAACCAAGACTATGGCTGATAAATTCAAGGCACTTGGCTGGGATTCAACGTTGATTGTTGACGGCGCTGAGCTGGACAGGAATTTTGCTTTGTCCGCCCGCAACCTACCGCGCATTGACATGCTGACATCTGTTGGAGCGAATGTTTATGACATTCTGCGCCGTGATGTTCTGGTACTGACCAAAAGTGCTGTTGAAAGCCTGGAGGCTCGACTGAAATGAACCAGGAAAATTTGTATGATGTCCTGCTGGGTCCCGTGGTCACTGAAAAGTCCACAATGGGGTCCGAGTATAATCAGGTCACATTCCGTGTTGCCTTGAATGCAACAAAACCTCAGATCAAGGAAGCTGTTGAAAAGCTTTTTGATGTCAAGGTCACGAATGTTAACACCAACCGTACTAGAGGTAAGGTGAAACGCTTTCGGGGACATCTGGGCAAGCGGTCTGATTACAAGAAGGCCATCGTTACCCTCGCCGAGGGTCAGGCCATCGACGTGACGACGGGGATTTAAGAATGGCGTTGAAGAATTATAAACCGACGACACCTTCGCAGCGCGGATTGATCCTTGTAGATCGCTCCGACCTGCATAAGGGTAAGCCGGTAAAGACCCTGACTGAAGGGCTTTCTGGCAGCGGCGGTCGCAATAACTATGGTCGGATCACGGCGCGTCGTCGCGGTGGCGGGCATAAACGGTCCTACCGGATCATTGACTTTAAGCGCAACAAGTTCGACGTTGCCGCAACGGTTGAGCGTCTTGAGTATGACCCGAATCGCTCGGCTTTTATTGCGTTGGTTCGCTATGAAGATGGCGAACAGGCTTATATTCTGGCACCGCAGCGGATTTCCGCAGGCGATAAAGTCATCTCTGGCGACAGTGTTGATATTAAGCCTGGTAATGCCATGCCGATGAAGAATATGCCGGTCGGAACGATTATCCATAATGTGGAAATGAAACCGGGCAAGGGCGGTCAGATGGCACGTGCTGCCGGAACCTATGTTCAGCTGATCGGCAAGGACGCGGGTTATGCCCAGCTTCGCCTGGCTTCCGGCGAACAGCGGATTGTACCGGCGGAATGTATGGCGACGGTTGGTGCGGTCTCAAATCCGGATCAGAAAAACATCAAGCTTGGGAAAGCGGGCCGGTCCCGTTGGCTGGGCAGACGCCCGTCCGTTCGTGGCGTGGCCATGAACCCGGTGGATCATCCACATGGTGGTGGTGAAGGTCGGACATCTGGTGGTCGTCATCCAGTGACACCATGGGGTGTACCGACAAAAGGCAAACGGACTCGGTCAAACAAGTCCACCGATAAAATGATCACGCGGCGACGTCCGCAAAAGCGGAAGAAGTAGGAGCGCTTTATGGCACGTTCTGTTTGGAAAGGTCCCTTTGTGGATGGCTATTTGCTTAAGAAGGCAGAAACCGCCCGCGATAGTGGCAGAAAACAAGTAATCAAGACCTGGTCTCGCCGGTCGACAATCCTTCCGCAGTTTGTGGGGCTTACGTTTGGCGTTTACAACGGCCGGAAGTTCGTCCCCGTCATGGTGGATGAAGACATGGTTGGGCACAAGTTGGGAGAATTCTCTCCAACTCGCACATATTATGGTCATATGGCCGATAAAAAGGCTCGGAGAGGTTAAGATGGGTAAGCAATCTCTTGGACGGCAACTGAAGGATACAGAGGCTCTTGCCATCGGTAACCGTCTTCGCGTCAGTCCTCAGAAACTGAACCTGGTGGCAGGTCTCATTCGTGGTAAATCTGCGGAAGCGGCGTTGTCTGATTTGACTTTCTCAAACCGTGCTATTGCGCGGGACGTAAAGAAAGTATTGCAGTCGGCTATCGCCAATGCAGAAAACAACCACCAACTGGATGTTGATCAGCTGGTTGTTGCCGAAGCGTATATTGGCAAGGCTCTGGTTATGAAGCGTATGCGCCCACGGGGCCGGGGCCGTTCAAGCCCTATCCTGAAACCTTTTAGCAATATTACGATTATCCTTCGTGAACGCGAGGAGCAAGTATAATGGGTCAAAAAGTAAATCCAATTGGCCTCAGGGTCGGGATCAACCGGACATGGGATTCCCGTTGGTACGCAAAAAAGGATTATGCGAAACTGCTACATGAGGATATTCGTATTCGCGATTTTCTCGAAAAGCAGCTGGAGCAAGCGGGCGTCAGCAAAATTGTCATCGAGCGTCCGGCCAAGAAAGCCCGTGTGACCATTTATTCGGCTCGGCCCGGCGTTATTATTGGTAAGAAGGGCGCGGATATTGAGAAATTGCGTGCGGCAATCGCCAAACTTACCGCTTCTGACGTGCATTTGAATATCGTCGAAATTCGCAAGCCCGAAATCGACGCCAAGCTGGTTGCCGAGAATATCAGTCAACAGCTGACACGGCGTGTTTCCTATCGTCGCGCTATGAAGAGGGCCGTTCAGTCGGCTATGCGTCTGGGCGCTGAAGGTATCCGGATCAATTGTGCCGGTCGGTTGGGCGGCGCAGAGATCGCACGGACGGAATGGTATCGTGAAGGCCGGGTGCCATTGCATACATTGCGCGCCAATATCGATTATGGAACGGCTCGGGCTTTAACCACATACGGGATCATCGGGGTCAAGGTGTGGATCTACAAAGGCGAGATCATGGAACATGATCCGATGGCACAAGACAAGCTGCAAGAAAAACAACAGGCCGGTGGCCGTCCCGCAGGTGGGGGTCGTCCTGGTGGGCGTCCGGGCAATCGTCGCAATTAAGGTAAAGAGGTGATCTTATGCTTCAACCGAAGCGCACAAAATTTCGTAAAGCGCATAAAGGGCGCTTGAAAGGAATAGCAACTTCAGGTACAACGCTGACCTTCGGCGCTTATGGCCTGAAAGCTATGGAGCCTGGGCGTATTACAGCGCGGCAGATCGAGGCAACTCGTCGGGCAATAACACGTCACATCAAGCGTGCGGGTCGCGTCTGGATCAGAATATTTCCGGATGTGCCTGTGTCCAAGAAGCCAACCGAAGTCCGGATGGGCAAAGGTAAGGGGTCGCCAGAATACTGGATGGTCCGTACCAAGCCCGGGAAAATTATGTTCGAATTAGACGGTGTGCCGCTCGAACTCGCAAAAGAGGCGTTTGAGCGCGGTGCGGCCAAGTTGCCGATCAAAACAAGATTTGTTACCCGTCTTGGTGAAGGAAGTTAGCCATGAAAGCACAGGAATTACTGGGCAAAACCGCTGATGAGCTGACAGACGAGTTGCTTCAGCTCAAGAAAGAGCAGTTCAACTTGCGCTTCCAGAAAGCCAGTGGTCAATTGGAAAATACGGCGCGTGAACGTCAGGTCCGTCGCGACATTGCCCGCATAAAAACGGTCATGACAGCGAATGCCGCGTCTTAGGAGATAGAGAACGATGCCAAAGCGTATCCTGCAAGGAACAGTTGTAAGCGACAAGAACAGTCAGACTGTTGTTGTTAAAGTCGATCGTCAAGTGATGCATCGGCTTTACAAAAAATACATAGGCCAGTCTAAGAAGTACCATGCCCATGACGAGAAGAATCAGTTTAAGGAAGGGGACGCTGTCCGCATCCGGGAATGCGCTCCGCGTTCCAAGCTGAAACGTTGGGAAGTGCTTTACGACGCCGCCTGAAGCAAGCCTGTTAGTACCAAAGAAGGTAGACGACTATGATACAAATGCAAACCAACCTGGATGTCGCCGACAATTCCGGCGCGAGACGGGTGCAGTGCATTAAAGTTTTGGGCGGTTCCAAACGGAAAACCGCTTCTGTCGGAGATGTGATTGTCGTCTCCGTGAAAGAAGCCATTCCGCGCGGCCGTGTCAAAAAAGGTGATGTCCAGCGGGCCGTCATCGTGCGCACAAGGAAAGAAATTCGCCGTAAAGATGGCACGGCCATTCGGTTTGATTCGAATGCAGCTGTGTTGATCAACAAGCAGGGCGAACCTGTCGGAACTCGTATTTTCGGCCCGGTAACACGTGAGTTACGCGGTCGCAATTTCATGAAGATCATTTCACTTGCGCCGGAGGTTCTCTAATGGCTGAGAAATTTTCGGTTAAAAAGGGCGATAAAGTCGTCGTACTCGCCGGTAAAGATAAAGGCCGCACAGGTGAGATCGTTCGCATACTCCGCGAAGATCGTCGTGCCATTGTTTCAGGCGTGAATATGGTCAAACGTCATACGAAGGCAAGCCAGGGAAACCAGGGCGGTATTGTTGAGAAGGAAGCGTCTATTCACCTCTCCAATATCGCGATCCAGGATCCTAAAGATGGTAAAGCAACCCGTGTTGGCTACAAGCAGCTAGATGATGGTCGGAAGGTTCGCGTTGCGAAGCGTTCTGGCGAAGTCATCGATGTTTAAGGAAGAGTAAGATGACAACGCCCAGACTTAAAACACTCTATAACGACGTGCTCCGTGCCAAGATGCAGGAGAAGTTCAGCTACGCCAACGAGATGCAAATTCCGAAACTGGAGAAGATTGTCATCAATGTTGGTTGCGGCGAAGCGGTTGCTGATTCTAAGAAAATCAAATCCGTCGAAGCTGAGCTGGCCAAGATCGCCGGTCAGAAGCCCGTCGTAACAGTCGCCAAGAAGTCCATCGCGACGTTCAAGTTGCGTGACGGCATGCCGATTGGTGCAAAAGTAACGCTGCGCAAGAGCCAAATGTATGAGTTTCTTGATCGGCTGGTGAATATCGCACTCCCCCGTGTTCGGGATTTTCGCGGTGTTTCACCGAAAAGCTTTGACGGTCGCGGCAACTATGCCATGGGCCTGAAAGAGCAAATTGTGTTCCCGGAAATTCATTACGATGACGTAACGGATGTTCGGGGAATGGATATCGTGATCTGTACCACTGCGAAAACGGATGAAGAGGCTCGCGAGCTTCTGTCTGGTTTCAGCGTGCCGTTCAAGATTAATTGATCCTAGGAGTTAATTGAAATGGCTAAGAAAAGTGCTGTTGAAAGGGACCTGAAGCGTCGTCGGTTGGTAGAGAAATTTGCCGACAAACGTGCTGCGCTCAAGGCCATCAGCAAAGACGAGGATGTCCCTCAGGAAGAACGTTTTGCAGCGCGCCTTGCGCTTGCTGCGTTGCCGCGAAACTCATCTGCGACACGCACCCGCAATCGCTGTGAGCTGACAGGTCGTCCGCGCGGCGTTTATCGTAAATTGAAACTATCCCGTATCGGTCTTCGTGACATGGCGTCTTTTGGCCAGATACCGGGCATGGTTAAGTCGAGCTGGTAGGGAGGAACAGATATGTCATTAAGTGATCCTCTCGGCGATATGCTGACCCGTATTCGTAACGGTCAACGCGCCATGAAATCATCGGTTAAAAGCCCGTCTTCGAAATTGCGTGTGAATGTTCTCGACGCGTTGAAACGCGAAGGTTATATCCGCGGCTATGACGTGTCAGAGCCTGAAAAAGGAAAGCCCGAAGTGAATATCGAGCTTAAATATTATCAGGGTAAAGGCGTTATTGAATCCGTCAGCCGCGTCTCGAAGCCCGGCCGTCGTGTCTATTCAGCCGTGAAAGACATTCCAACCATCCGGAACGGTCTTGGCGTTGCCATTCTTTCCACTCCGAACGGCGTTTTGTCCGACGGTGAAGCACGCGAAGCCAATGTTGGCGGCGAAGTGCTTTGTAAACTGTACTAGGAGAAACCATGTCTCGTATTGGAAAGCATCCGGTGACAATCCCTTCTGGTGTTGATGTTCAACTCGCGGAACGGGATATTACCGTCAAGGGAAGCAAGGGCGTGCTCAGCATGACTTTTGTGGAAGACGTCGTCGTCACGCGTGAAGACGATCAGCTTTGGGTAAAACCGAGCCATGATGGCCGTCGCGGCCGTCAAATGTGGGGGATGCAGCGGACGTTGCTGAGTAACCTGATTGAGGGCGTTTCAGAAGGTTTCACCAAGAAACTTGAAATCGTCGGCGTTGGCTATCGTGCGGCTGTTCAGGGCAAGAACCTGAAGCTGAACCTTGGCTACAGCCATGACATTGATTTTCCGATCCCTGAAGGGATTGAAATCAAATGTCCGACGCAGACGACAATTGAAATCTCGGGTTCGGATAAGCAGAGGGTGGGCCAGACGGCCGCCGTTATTCGCTCTTATCGTAAGCCAGAGCCCTACAAGGGCAAGGGTGTCAAATATGCGGGCGAATTTATCTTCCGCAAAGAAGGCAAGAAGAAGTAGGAACCGACCATGGCAAACACAAAAGAATTGTTCGAACGCCGTCGGCGGAGAAACCGGACACAGTTGCGCAAGGTGTCTTCTGGTCGCCCGCGTCTGTCGGTTCACCGTACGTTGCAGCAGATTTATGTTCAGGTTATCGATGATGCCGCGGGCAAGACTCTGGCGTCTGCGTCGACCCTTGAGAAAGATCTGCGGAGTTCGCTAAAAAGCGGCAGCAATAAGGAAGCAGCAGAAGCTATCGGCAAACTGATTGCTGAGCGGGCTATTAAGGCTGGCGTTAAAGAAGTCGCGTTTGACCGCGGCGGGTATAAATATCACGGCCGGGTCAAAGCCCTTGCCGAAGCCGCCCGTGAGGGCGGACTGTCCTTCTAGGGGAACCGAATATGTTGAGATCTGATCAAAATGAAAGAGGCGATTCAGAATTCGTCGACAAGTTGGTTCACATCAACCGTGTGGCGAAAGTTGTTAAAGGTGGACGCCGTTTTGGCTTCGCCGCGCTTGTCGTCGCCGGGGACCAGAAGGGCCGCGTTGGCTATGGCCATGGTAAGGCTCGGGAAGTTCCAGAAGCCATCCGTAAAGCAACGGAAGCAGCAAAACGCAACATGATCCGTGTTCCGCTGCGTGAAGGCCGGACATTGCACCATGATG
>NVRR01000107.1 GCA_002732675.1 Sneathiella sp.
GCAGACGAGGTAGGCGGATTGGCCGTTGTTTGCGACGCGACGAAAGAGGCTGATATCAAGGCACTGGTCAGGGCCGCGGAAGCAGCATACGGGCCCATCGATATTTTCTGTTCAAACGCCGGGGTCATACACTATGGCTGGGAAGAAACCCCTGACGACATCTGGCAGCTCAGCTGGGACTTACATGTCATGGCCCATGTCTATGCCGCCCGCGCCGTTGTCCCGGGGATGGTGGAGCGTGGCCGGGGTTATCTCATCAACACCGCCTCCGCCGCCGGACTATTGTCACAAATAGATTCCTGCTCCTATCCCGTCACCAAACATGCCGCCGTTGCCTTCGCCGAAACCATGGCAATCCGCTACGGTGACAAGGGTATTCATGTATCTGTCCTTTGCCCGCAGTCGGTCAGAACAGCCATGGCATCGGAACGCGGCGGAGCGGTCGCAAGTGTCGATGGAACACTGGAGCCGGAACAGCTTGCCGATTGCGTCATCGAGACCATGGACCGCGAGGAATTTTTGATCCTTCCACATCCGCAGGTACGTGACTATATCAAGCGTAAAACATCAGATTATGACAGATGGCTCAGCGGAATGCGCCGTCTGCGGGATCGCTATTTACCGGGATAAAACCTGCATCCCCTTTACTAAAACAAAAAAATAGAACCGGGAGACACAACATGCATTGCCAACAAATCATTGAATTCGGACAGCCGCTGGAGGCCCGCGATTACCCGACACCGGAGCCGCAGGGAACGGAAGTGTTATTGAAAGTATCCGCCTGTGGCGTTTGCCATAGCGATCTGCATATTTGGGAGGGGTTTTTTGATCTTGGCGGCGGGCAGAAACTAGATCTTTTGTCTCGCATGACCCTGCCATTCACGTTAGGGCATGAAGTTGTCGGCGAGGTCGTTGCCTTCGGCCCTGATGTCGAAGGTGTTGAAATTGGCGATAAGCGTATCGTTTTTCCCTGGATTGGATGCCGGGAATGCGCCGTGTGCAAGGCAGGGGATGAGCTTCTGTGCATGTCGCCGCAAACCGTCGGTACCCGCTATAACGGCGGCTATGCCGATGAAGTGATCGCGCCGCATCCGAAATACCTTATCCCCTATGACGGTGTGCCGACGGAGCTCGCCTGCACCTACGCCTGCTCCGGCCTAACGGCGTATAGCGCACTCAAAAAGCTGTCGCATCTTAAAGAAACGGATCATCTGCTGATTATTGGCGCGGGTGGTGTCGGGCTTTCTGCGGTTCACTTTGCGGCTTCTGTGGTCAAAGCGAAAATCATTGTTGCCGATATCGATCCCACCAAACGATCCATTGCCCGCCAGTCTGGCGCCCATGAGACCATCGATAACAGTGACCCGAACGCCCTCGCCAAGCTCCATGAGATAACGGGAGGTGGCGCTATGGGCGCCATCGATTTTGTCGGGGCCCCCGCAACAGCAGAGTTTGGCATTAATGGATTATGTAAAGGCGGGCATCTGGTTTGCGTTGGCCTATATGGAGATTCTATTCCGCTTTCAACGGCCATGATGCCGCTTATGATGCGGACCCTTCAGGGATCCTATGTCGGCTCGCTGCAAGAAATGCATGAGTTGATGGCGCTGGTCATGGATGGGAAAATTGCGCCTATTCCCTATGAAGTCCGGCCTCTGGACGAGGCCCATAAGGCCTTGATGGACCTGAAGGCTGGCAAAGTAGAGGGACGCGTCGTACTCAGCCCACGGGCATAAAAAAAGGCACTATTTGAAGACGATATCGTTCTTTAAATAGTGCCCGTTTTAAAGTGCCCTTGAAATCTATCCGGCGCGAACCTGGGCCAGGAAGCGATCGACTTCCTTGTCCAGGGTTATCGCTTCCTGCACGAGTTGGTCAGATACTTCGCGAACCTGAGCCGCCGTTTTACCGGTACTGGCTGCAGCATCATTCACCGAGATGATATTCTGCGAGACTTCCTGCGAGCCCTCTGCAGCTTGCTGGACACTCCGGCTGATCTCTCCGGTCGCGGCGCCCTGTTCTTCAACAGCTGCGGATATCGCCGTGGTAATCTCATTGATGCTACCGATGGTCACCGTGATGCCGCCAATTGCGCCAACGGCATTATTGGTTTCTTCCTGAACGGCTTTGATCTGTTCAGAGATTTCCTCGGTTGCCCGCGCCGTTTGGGTTGCCAGGTTCTTAACCTCGCTTGCCACAACGGCGAAGCCTTTACCGGCGTCTCCTGCGCGGGCCGCTTCGATCGTCGCATTCAGAGCCAGAAGATTTGTCTGGCCTGCAATATCATTGATCAAACCGACAACGTCACCAATTTTTGACGCCGCGTCGTTGAGGGAGTTGACCATAGTATTTGTCCGTTCAGCTTCCGTGACCGCCTCCCCCGCGATACTCGCAGCTTGTATAACCTGACGGCTGATTTCATTGATGGAGGCGGAAAGCTCTTCCGTTGCCGCCGAGACTGAATTGACGCTGGAGCTGGCAAGGTCCGAGGCAGATGAAACTGCCGCGGTCCGGAGGCGGGTATCTTCTGCCGCCTCTGTCATCGACTGTGACATCACGGTCATTTCCGACGCCGCGGTGGCAAACTTCTCGACCAGATGCTTTACGCTGCCTTCAAAATCGTCGGCAAGCTGATTACGCTCCAGTTGTTTTTGTGCTTCAGCCGCTGCGGCAATACGTTCTTTCTCTTCTTGGGCGGATTTTTCAGCCTGACGCTGTTCCTTTTCCTGCTGCGCTTTTTCTTCGTCGCCTTTTTGCCGTTGATGCTCCGCCTCGGCGCGCACCGTTTCTGCATCACGCGCGGTATCGCGAAAACCGACAAGCGCATGTCCCATACGGGCAATTTCGTCATTGCCGTCGCGGTAAATACTGGAAGTAAGGTCGCCTTCGGAAAGGTTTTGAGCAGAGGTGACCAGTAACATGAGACGGCGAACAATATTGCCCCGAATATAGAACCAGCCTATTGCGCCAGAAATCAACAAGGTAATCAGCGCACAGATGAGCAAGGTGATCTTCGTCTGGTCAGCTAGAGCCAGATTGGCGCCAGATGCTTCAGTCAGGGATTTTTCAATGTTGCGGACAAAATTATTTACGTTCTGGGTCAAGCTTCCAACCAGAAACTGTCCCTCTTGTACAACCTGTTTGGCGGCAAATAGTGAGTTTAATTCCTGTATTCTGACACTGAAAATGTTGGATCCAGCACCCGTATCTCTGGCATTCTTTGCCCCAATGCCCATGACAAGAAGCTCATCGAACAATTTTGTGAGTTTCGCCGCCTTTTCCTTACCGACTTTGTCTTCAATAGCCACGAGAGGAGATGACATGGAGGCGATTGAAGATAGAAAAGTGGCCTCAAATTCTTTCACACCGTTGATCGTTTCGGCTTGTGATCCTTCTGCGAGCAAGCTGATCATCAGGTAACCACTACTTTTAAAGGAGTAAATACTTTCCTGGAACCGTAAAGCATTGAAGCCCACAGACGAAATATCAGTAGTATCATAGTTGGGCTTGGCGCCCGTCAGGGCCTTCTGCACCGACGCACCCAACAATTCATTCCAGTTATCTGAGTTTTCAAGCATTTGCATGCGCAAAGGAATAACCAATGAACTCAACTCAGAATCCAACACTGCTCTGAATTCCGTCAGTTTCTTGCCTAATTCTATACGATGGCTAGTGAGTGCGACGTGCTTCGCAACTTCTTCATTCAAGCGATTGAATAGAGGCGTAAGTTTCCCCAGGCTGTCCTCGGTCTTAATGAGCGAAGCATCCCCATCCACATATTCTTTCAATGACGACAGTTGTTTTTTTGCCTTCGCAACGGTGCGATTAATGCTTTTGTAGCTCTGGTTACGTGCAGAATCTGTTATTGCATTACTCAGCTCAGGGGCCGCTGCCGCCAATTGCGTTGTTTCATTTGCCAGCTTAAACGCTAAAGCAATGGACGGAACTTTTTGATCCGACATCTCGCTTTGAGCAGAGGTGAGATTGCCAAGGTTGACCCAGCTGATTGCCGAAATTGCGATGGTTAGAACAGCGACGACAGAGAAGGCTGCTATCAGACGGAAGCCTATCCCGTATTTCGAGTATTTGACGGCTGCTTCAGATGAGTCCGGGTTCTTATTCTTCTTGGCGCGAAAAAAATTACTAATTAATGTGCTCTTCAATCTACTGATCCCCGTATAGTAGTAAACATTACCGTACATTAGCCTTAAGAATATTAATAAGAGGTTAGAGCTGGAAGAATAAATTGGCCGCCTGTTCTTCCCCACAAAAATCCGGTACACTACCCTAACTAGTCACATCGAAATGCGCTGGGTCAGATACGGTAGATGTCTGAAGCCAACAAAAACCTGAAAAAGGAGATAGACATGAGCCTAGCATCTGTATCAACATCGTCTTTGCGGAACAATGTAAGTGAAGAGGAATGGAAAATCCGCGTCGATCTGGCCGCCGCCTACAGGCTCGTTGCCTTGCATGGTTGGGACGATTTGATTTTCACTCATATTTCAGCGCGCCTGCCGGGTGATGATAATCATTTTCTGATCAATCCCTATGGCATGATGTTTGAAGAAATCACCGCCTCCTCCCTCGTTAAGATTGATATGCAAGGGGAGATCGTCGGGGAGAGCGACTATTCCGTCAATCCGGCCGGATTTACAATTCACTCCGCCGTTCATGCGGTTCGCCATGATGCGGCTTGTGTCATGCATTTGCATACGCCCGCGGGAACCGCCGTCGCAACGCAGGAAGACGGCCTCCTTCCCCTCAATCAGACTGCCCTAGTGATCCGCGAACAAATCGCCTATCACGAATATGAAGGCATTGCCCTGAACCATGACGAACGGCCAAGGCTACAAAAAGATCTCGGGAATAAGAAACTCATGCTGCTTTGGAACCATGGCACCCTCGCCCTTGGTGACACCATCGCCGATACATTCCTTGCTATGTATTTTCTGGAACGTGCCTGTGAGATGCAGGTAGCCAGCCTCGCCGGCGGCGGAAAGCTGCATTATCCGTCTGATGCCGTTAAGGCCGTAACAGCGGCGCAAGGCGAGCATGGATTAACGGCTGTGTCCGGCCTTGCCTGGACGGCCTTGCTCCGTAAGCTCGACCGAACCTTTCCCGGATATGCGGAGTAAGACCAACAATAACCAAGCTAGTGACGAAAACTAAGATTGCGAACTGTTCCAAAATCAAAAATAAGAAGGAGCGTAAAGTGATGGAATATAACCGAATTAACGTAATGCCGATTACCGGGACCATTGGAGCGGAAATAACCGGCGTGGATTTGCGAAATCTGGATGCTGAGACAATCACAGAAATCCGCGCAGCCTTCCTTGAGCATGTTGTAGTGTTTTTTCGCGATCAGCCGCTCAGTATTGAAGATCAGAAAACCTTCACATCGCATTTCGGTGATTTCGGGACTGAACCGTTTGTAAAAACCATGACAGAACATCCTGAAGTGATTGCTGTGGTTAAGGAGGCAGACGAGATTAACTCTATTAATTTCGGCGGCCATTGGCATTCCGATTGGTCATTTCAAGAAGCTCCGCCCATGGCGACTATTCTTCATGGTCAGGATATTCCCCCGTATGGTGGAGATACGGTTTTTGCTAATATGTATCTCGCCTATGAAACCCTGTCAGCGGGAATGAAGGAAATTATCGATCCGCTTATCGCTATTCATTCGGCACGGCGACCTTATGGCACAGGTAAAAGCATTCTTGGCAACAAGAAGCGGAAATCCATGACCATCATCCATTCCGAGGAAGCCCACGCAGAAATTGAGCATCCCGTTGTTCGCATTCATCCTGAAACCGGGCGTAAGGCCCTGTTCGTCAATCCGGTTTATACCCTTCGGCTAAAAGGCATGTCCGAGTCGGATAGCCGGGAAATACTTGAAAAACTGTTTCAGCATTCGGTCAAAGAGATTTTCACTTGCCGCTTTCGGTGGCGCAATAATTCGCTGGCCATGTGGGACAACCGCTGCGCCATGCATCTGGCCCTGAACGACTATGATGGCTTCCGGCGGGCTTTGCATCGCACGACCATCGCCGGGGATCGCCCTGTCGGTCCGGAGAAAGCGCTCGTCCGGGAAAATGTGGCATAAGAAAAGTGGCCCCTAGCATACACGTTACTTCAACTTTCTGCGATCCGGGCTGGTAATTTTCCGAGCATTAACCTAGTTGATGGTGGACCAATCATCGCTCGGAGGGAAAACATATGTCTTTGTTGAAGTCACGCCTACGCCGCCTCACACTACTGTTCTTCGCTGCCTTTGCCGGGGTTGCCGGATTTGCCGGAATGTCCGCCGCCGAAGCAAAAACGGAGACGGCGATTTTCGCTGGCGGATGCTTCTGGTGTGTTGAATCTGACTTTGATCACGTCCCCGGCGTACTGGAAACGCTGTCTGGCTATACCGGAGGTACGTTGGAGAATCCGACATATCGGGATGTCACAGCTGGCGGCAGCGGCCATTATGAAGCCGTGAAAATTACCTTCGATCCGGCGAAAACATCTTATGCAACCCTTGTCGATATCTTCTGGAGAAGTGTCAATCCGACCGATGCCGGTGGGCAGTTTTGCGACCGCGGCGCCAGCTATGCAACGGCTATCTTTGCGACGACAGATGAGCAAAAAACGATTGCCGAGATGTCAAAACAAGATCTCGACACGTCCGGCAAACTGGAAGCCGCGATTGTGACGCCTATCCTGCCTGCCACCGAATTCTATGCCGCGGAAGACTATCATCAGGATTACTATCAGAAAAACCCGATCCGCTATAATTTTTACCGAACATCCTGCCGCCGCGACGCGAGCGTTGAGGCGCTCTGGGGAGATGAGGCCCATCGGGGCATCACCGAGCACTAGAGGGCCCGCAATATAGAATATGCGGTCTGCGCCGTTCTGATGACGGCGTTTGCGGGTAGTTTGTCCACGGAGAAATGCCCTGTCCGCTCTGCCTTCTACAACGGTTGGCTTATGTGGCGGTAATGTGCGGACTGGTTCGGCAACGTCGTTAAGGGACCAAAGCCGCCTTTACGGCCCGGAAACATCCCGAAGTACTGGCAATACGGGGCGGCCTTCTCTCCCTGACGCTGAAGGTAAAACCGTGATCCGAGGCTGACTCCGCATATTCGTAAAGCCTTCGCGAAAACACCGGTTGGAGAATAACGCTCAGCTCATTTTCACCCGGAAGAACAGAGAATAGAGAACGGGAATAAAGCCAAGGGTAAAGACCGTACCGACGGCGAGCCCAAACGCCATTGTAGATGCCATTGCGTAAAAAAGCGGATCCTCCGAAATGATCAGCGGCATCAGCCCCAATACTGTCGTCAATGTCGTGATCAGGATCGGCCGTAAGCGCGATAGGCAGGCAAATTTTATGGCCTCCGCCGGGGTTTTTCCCGCCTTGACTTCCGCATCAATCCGATCAATCAGGACAATGCCGTTGTTAAGGATAATCCCCGCAAGGCTGAAAAACCCGAGCAGAACCATAAATCCGAACTTTGCCTTCAACACAAACATGCCGAGAACGCCACCGATCACCACCAACGGTATGGTGAGCATAATAATAGCGGGCCGCCGGAAAGAATTAAACTGCCAGACAAGCAGCACGAAGATCAAGCCAACGGTGAGCGGTAGGGAGGCAAAGAGACTGGCATTGGCCTCTGCCTGTTTTTCGATTTCGCCGCCAATTTCCCATGAATATCCAGGCGGCAAATCCAGGTTTTCGAGAGTTGGCAGCACATAATTATAGATATCGATGCCCGCCCCGGTCTGGTTCTTGGCCGTCACTGTCAGGGTGCGTTGCTGATCCCGGCGTTTAATCCGCCCAAATTCCCATCCCCCCTTGATGTCGGCAATCTGGTTGAGCGGGATAGCACCATTGCTGGTTTTTGAGAAAACACTGAGAGCCTGCAATCCGGTTAATGTGGCCCGGTCCTGCTCAACGCTCCGCAATATCACCGGAATAACGTCCTTGCCTTCGCGGTAGACCGTGACTTCCGTTCCCACCAGATAGGTGTTCAGGGCATAGGCAATTTCCTGTGATGTCACACCGGCACGGCGAGCCCGCGCCTGATCGATTTCGATCTTCAGTTTAACAACACGATTTTCCCAGTCATCCTTGGCCACCAGAATGCCCGGCATTTCTCGTAACTTGGCTTTGACAATGGCGCTGGCATCTTCGAGAATTTTTGCATCGGGTCCGATAATACGAACTTCAAAAAGCCCGGCCTCCGACGCGCCCATCCACATTTTCTTGGCGTCACCAAAAGCTTCGGGGAAGAAGTCGAGCATGTGCTGGCGCGTGCGGGCGACAACCTCGTCAACCACATCGGAATTTACCGTATTGACCAGAATAAAAGCCTTGTGGGGATCGGGATCAATAGCGGCCAAAGCCAGGAAGAAGCGCGGACCGCCACTAGCCACATAGCCAACATTGCTGGCAATCTCGGGGTTGATTTCCTTGTCAGAAAGCCATTCCGTCAGCCTTAACACCACATCTTCGGTTTGCAGAACGGAACTTCCGGCGGGTAAATCCACATAAACCAGAAACTGGTTGCGATCACCAAGCGGGAAAAATTCCTTATCGAGCCATTTAAAGGAATAGCCGCTGATCAGCAGAGCCAGGACAATAAGCCCCAGAAAGGCCGCGCGGAACTGCATGACCTTATCAAGAAAGCTGCGATACAGATCATACATCAACCCGTTGAAGCGATCTTCGGCGGCGGCGGGTATGACCTCGACCTTGATGAACCAGTTGCAGATGGCGGGGGTCATGAACATGGCCAGAAACCAGGACGCCAGCAGGACAATGGCGACCACTTGCGCCAAAGACAAGGTATACTCCCCCGTTCCCCCCTCAGCGAGGGCCATGGGCACAAAGAACAATATGGTGGTCAGGGATGACGTCAACAAGGGAACGGCCAGCGATTTTCCGGCAGCAATGGCCGCCTTGGTACGATCAACACCCTGGGCCATGCGAACACGGATATCCTCAGCCACTACAATGCCATTATCGACGAGCATGCCGAGGGCAATAATCATGGCAGCGATAGAAACCCGCTGCAATTCCACGTCCAGCATGCGCATGATGATAACGCCCATCAGCATGGTCACAGGCACAAATGTGCCGACAATCAATCCAGTCCGAAATCCGAGAAAGATCATGACCACGACCAGGACAATAACCAGGGTCTGCATCAGATTACTCACGGCGCTTGAAACCGCCGCTTCAATAAGCTCGGGCTGATATGTCGCAAACTCCAGCACATACCCCCACGGAAGCTGTCCTTCCAGAAGATCGATTTTCTCGGTGAGTGCCGCACCAAAGGCGGTACTGCTGATCCCGTCTATGGTCGACACACTCAGGATAATGGCGGGCTTGCCGT
>NVRR01000108.1 GCA_002732675.1 Sneathiella sp.
GTTGAACGGTAAACTTGATGTTCTGTTTTTGCTTGGTGCTGATGAAATTGACGCCGCAAATCTCGGCAATAGCTTTGTGATTTATCAGGGCAGTCATGGCGATGTGGGCGCACAGGCTGCCGATGTAATTCTGCCAGGAGCGACCTATACGGAAAAGGACGCAATCTGGGTCAATACAGAAGGACGGCCACAAATGGGCCGCCGGGCTATCTTCCCGCCGGGTGAGGCGCGCGAAGACTGGACGATCCTTCGGGCACTCTCCGAAAAGCTCGGAAAAACGCTTCCCTACAATAGTTTGCATGAGCTGCGTGAGAAAATGGTAGAAGTCGCGCCGCATCTTGGCGAAATTGATGTGGTGACCGCTGCTCCTTGGGGGGATTTCGGAACGGACGGTACCCTTGATGATGCGGCGTTTGTTAATCCGATCACAGATTACTACCTGACCAACCCGATTTCGCGATCCAGCAAGATCATGGCGGATTGCAGTAGTACTTTTTCTCATATAAAATCTGAGGGAACCGGCACAAATGGCTGATTTTTGGGATATATACGCGCTCCCGACCATTATCATTGTCGGCTATATCTTGGCGATTGTGCTGCCGTTGCTGGTCGCTGTGGCGTATCTGACGCTCTATGAACGGAAAGTCATGGCGTTGATGCAGCTGCGTAAGGGCCCCAATGTGGTTGGACCTTTCGGACTTCTGCAACCGCTTGCCGATGGTGCCAAGCTGTTCTTCAAGGAAACGGTTGTTCCCTCAGGCGCCAACAAGGTGTTGTTTCTGCTGGCCCCGATGATGACCTTTATCCTGAGCCTGATTGCCTGGGCGGTGATCCCGTTTGATGATGATATGGTGCTTTCCAATATCAATGTCGGAGCTCTTTATTTGTTCGCAATTTCCTCCCTTGGGGTCTACGGGATTATCGTCGCTGGTTGGGCATCCAACTCACGCTATCCGTTTTTGGGCGCATTGCGCTCGGCGGCGCAGATGGTCTCTTACGAGGTTTCTATTGGATTTGTGATTGTCACCGTGTTGCTCTGCGCCGGGACGCTGAACCTTTCCGGCATTGTTTTGTCGCAAAAGGGTGATCTGGGCATGTTCAGCTGGTGGTTCGTACCGCTGTTCCCGATGTTTATCATTTTCTTCATCTCCATTCTGGCGGAAACGAACCGGCATCCGTTCGATCTGCCGGAGGCCGAAGCCGAGCTTGTCGCGGGCTATCAGACGGAATATTCGTCCATGGCCTTCGCGCTCTTCTTCCTCGGTGAATATGCCAATATGATCCTGATGAGCGCCATCTGCACCATCCTGTTTTTGGGCGGCTGGCTACCACCTGCAGACTGGGCGATCTTTACCTGGATCCCCGGCGTTGTCTGGTTCGGCATCAAGATCGCAATTTTGCTGTTCGTATTTATCTGGGTGCGGGCGACATTGCCGCGCTATCGCTATGACCAGCTGATGCGGCTGGGTTGGAAAGTATTTTTACCCTTCTCACTTTTGTGGGTCGTGCTCACCGCTGGGTTCCTTGTCTATTTCGACAAGATCCCGGCGTAACGGAAAGAGTTCAAGATGGGATATATTGATAAACAAGCACGCAGTCTTCTGCTGACGGAAATTGTCACCGGAATGGCGACCACGTTCCGCTATATGTTCAAGACCAAGGCGACCATCAACTACCCCTATGAAAAGGGACCCCTCAGCCCGCGCTTCCGCGGTGAGCACGTGCTGCGCCGCTATCCCAATGGTGAGGAGCGCTGCATTGCCTGTAAGCTTTGCGAAGCGGCCTGTCCGGCCCTTGCCATCACCATTGAGGCAGAACCCCGCGGCGACGACGGAAGCCGCCGCACCACGCGCTACGATATTGATATGACGAAATGCATCTATTGCGGATTTTGTCAGGAAGCCTGCCCGGTGGACGCCATTGTGCAGGGTCCGAATTTCGAATTTGCCACCGAAACCCGCGAGGAGCTTTTTTACGATAAAGAAAAGTTGCTGGCTAACGGTGACCGGTGGGAGCAGGAAATTGCCCAGAACCTTGTCGCTGATGCGCCATACAGATAGTTGGGATACAAGTGTGAAACCGATGACACCTAGAATATTGATCAGAGCGAAAGAGGGGCAGAGATGATTATTGCAACCCTTGCTTTTTACCTTTTCGCGGCGTTGACCGTCGCGTCGGCCTTTATGGTGATTTCGGCGAAGAACCCGGTGCATGCGGTTCTCTTCCTGATTTTGGCGTTTTTTAATTCAGCGGCACTGTTTGTGCTTCTGGGCGCAGAGTTCCTCGCCATGATCCTGATCGTTGTCTATGTGGGTGCCGTGGCGGTCCTGTTCCTGTTTGTGGTAATGATGCTCGACATCAATTTTGCCGAACTCAGGCAGGGCTTTTTACAATATCTGCCGATTGGTGGCCTGATTGGGATTATTCTGCTGATCGAGCTGATCCTGGTGGTCAGCGGATGGGTGCTTACTCCGGATGCCCTGCAACTAGCGGCACAGAACGCGCCGATTATTCCTGGGGCAACCAACACCGAGCAGCTTGGGCAGGTGATCTATACCCAATATGCCTATCTGTTTCAGATTTCGGGCATGATCCTGCTGGTCGCCATGATCGGCGCCATTGTGCTGACCCATCGTCAACGCCCCGGCGTTAAGAAACAGGTCATTGCCGATCAGGTCTATCGTCGGCCAGAGGATGCGATGGCTATTCGTAAAGTTGAGCCAGGACAGGGAGTGTAGGGGTCTTATGGAAATCGGTCTTGCACATTATTTGACGGTCTCGGCAATTTTGCTGACCCTTGGGATATTCGGCATTTTCCTCAACCGGAAGAATGTCATCGTCATTCTTATGTCGGTGGAGCTGATGCTGCTGGCGGTCAATATCAATCTCGTTGCCTTTTCTTCCTTCCTTGGGGATCTGGTGGGGCAGGTTTTTGCGCTGTTCGTGCTCACGGTCGCGGCCGGTGAGGCGGCCATCGGGCTTGCCATTCTCGTTGTTTACTTCCGAAATCGCGGCACGATCGCGGTTGAGGACATTCATCACATGAAGGGTTAAGCACAGTCATGATGTACGTCCTCATTGTCTTTTTGCCGCTGCTGGCCGCCCTGATAGTCGGGTTTTTTGGCAACAAGATCGGCGATCGCGGCAGTCAGCTGATTACCTCCGGTGCTGTTATTATTGCGGCCGTGCTGTCTTGGGTATCGCTTTGGCAGATCGCTTTTAACCAGACAACAGAAATGGTCAGTCTCTTTACCTGGATCAATTCAGGTGATTTTGACGTCAACTGGGCCCTTCGCATTGACAGCCTGACAGCGGTGATGTTGGTGGTGGTCAATACAGTCTCCGCCGTGGTGCATGTCTACTCAATCGGCTACATGGCCCATGATCCACATAAGCCGCGCTTTATGGCCTATCTGTCGATGTTTACCTTTGCCATGCTGATGTTGGTCACGTCGGATAACTTTGTACAGCTTTACTTTGGCTGGGAAGGCGTCGGTCTCGCCAGTTACCTATTGATAGGCTTCTGGTACAAGAAACCCAGCGCCAATGCCGCCGCCATCAAGGCCTTCGTGGTCAATCGGGTCGGCGACTTTGGCTTTGCTCTCGGCATCATGGCTATTTACCTGGTATTTGACTCTGTTAGCTTTAGTGAGGTTTTCGCGGCGGTTCCGGATCAGGTGGGTAAAACCTTTGAATTCCTGGGCTTTCATGTTGATATTCTGACAACCATTTGCTTACTGCTGTTTGTCGGTGCCATGGGAAAATCGGCACAGATCGGCCTGCATACCTGGCTCCCAGATGCGATGGAAGGCCCGACGCCCGTGTCAGCCTTGATCCACGCTGCGACCATGGTAACAGCGGGTGTGTTTATGGTGGCCCGTTGTTCCCCCATCTTTGAATATTCGCCGACCGCCTTGTTGGTTGTGACTATTGTTGGTGCGACGACTTGCGTCTTTGCCGCGACGATCGGTTTGGTGCAAAACGATATCAAGCGAGTGATTGCCTATTCCACCTGTTCGCAGCTCGGCTATATGTTTTTCGCCCTTGGTATTGGCGCTTATCCCGTTGCTATCTTCCACCTCTTTACCCATGCCTTTTTCAAAGCGTTGCTGTTCCTAAGTGCGGGTTCGGTGATCCATGCCGTCTCTGATGAGCAGGATATGCGCAAAATGGGTGGCCTGTGGAAACATATCAAAGTCACCTATGTGATGATGTGGATCGGATCGCTTGCCCTTGCTGGCATCCCATTTTTTGCCGGTTTCTGGTCGAAAGACCTGATTATCGAAAGCGCCTTCGCGGCGGGGACCAATGCCGGCGAATATGCATTTTGGGCGGGGACTATTGCGGCAGGGCTGACAGCCTTTTATTCCGGCCGTCTGATTTTCATGACCTTCCACGGCAAACCTCGGGCGAGCAAGGAAGTAATGGATAATATCCATGAAAGTCCAAAGATCATGCTGTTCCCCTTGGGTGTCTTGGCCCTTGGCGCGACTTTTGGCGGCATCATGGTTATTCCCATGACCTGGGACGGCCATTATCAGGAATTCTGGGGATCGGCCATCCTGATCCTGGAAAATAACGATGTGATGATCAAAGCGCATCACGTGCCGGCCTGGGTTAAGTTGCTGCCTCTGAGTTTGGCCTTGGTTGCCTTCGTGCTGACGGTGCAAATGTATATCCGCCGGACGGATATTCCTGTGCAGCTCGCCAAGACCCATTCGGCGCTTCATCAGTTCCTGCTCAATAAATGGTATTTCGACGAGCTTTATGATTTTCTTTTTGTCAGGCCCGCAAGCGCCATTGGTCGTTTCCTCTGGACCTTTGGCGATGGCAAGGTCATTGACGGGCTGGGGCCTAACGGGGTTGCCGGGCGGGTTATGGTTCTGGCAAGGCGGGCGTCGCAGTTGCAAACGGGCTATGTCTATCATTACGCTTTTGCCATGTTGCTCGGTGTTGCGGGTTTCGTTTCTTATTTCTTCTTCGCGGGTGGACAGTAAGTCATGCTTGATTGGCCTATCTTATCAACGGTGACCTTCCTGCCTCTGGTCGGGGTGCTCCTGATATTGCTCACCAGCGGCAAGGAAGAAAATTCAGCCCGTAACGCCCGCTGGGTGGCGCTCTGGACAACCTTATTTACCTTTATTGTGTCGCTGTTTATCTGGCTGAATTTCGATAATTCCCTGGCTACCTTCCAGTTTGTCGAGAAAGAACCCTGGCTCAGCGGTGGCATCAACTATCACATGGGCGTCGATGGTATTTCGATGCTGTTCGTTATCCTGACCACGTTCCTGATGCCGCTGTGTATTCTGGCGAGCTGGGAATCCATCGGGACACGTGTCCGCGAATTTATGATCGCCTTCCTGATCATGGAAGCCCTGATGATCGGGGTTTTCTGTGCCCTTGATATGGTGTTGTTCTATCTCTTTTTCGAAGCCGGACTGATCCCGATGTTCCTGATCATCGGCATTTGGGGTGGGCCGCAGCGGGTTTATGCCAGCTTCAAATTTTTCCTCTATACGCTCGTCGGCTCGGTGCTGATGCTGGCGGCAATGATTGTCATGTATAATGTGGCCGGCACGACCGATATTCCCACATTGATCGCCTTTGATTTCGATGTAGACCTGCAATACTGGCTATGGCTGGCGTTCTTCGCGTCCTTCGCGGTGAAAGTGCCCATGTGGCCGGTACATACCTGGCTACCCGACGCCCATGTGCAGGCCCCAACGGCTGGCTCGGTGATATTGGCCGGTGTGCTTCTGAAAATGGGGGCATACGGCTTTTTGCGGTTTTCGATCCCTATGTTCCCGAACGGATCTGAATTTTTCATGCCGCTGGTTTTTGGTTTAAGTGCCATCGCAATCATTTATACGTCGCTGGTCGCCCTGGTGCAGAAGGATATGAAGAAGCTCATCGCCTATTCTTCCGTGGCGCATATGGGCTTTATCACCATCGGCATTTTCACCTTCACCGAACAAGGGTTGGAGGGTGGCATCCTGCAGATGATCAGTCACGGCATTGTCTCGGGGGCATTGTTCCTTTGTGTCGGTGTTGTCTATGACCGCATTCATAGCCGCGAAATTGCCCGCTATGGCGGTCTCGTACACCGAATGCCGCGCTATGCCGTTATCTTCATGGTCTTTACCATGGCGACCATCGGCCTGCCGGGCACCAGTGGTTTTGTCGGTGAATTCCTGATCCTCGTCGGTGCTTATCAGGTGAGTACGACAGTGGCCTTCTTCGCGACCATTGGCGTGATCCTTGGCGCGGCCTATAGCCTCTGGCTCTATCGCCGGGTGGTGTTTGGCGAACTGGTTAAAGATGATTTGAAGAATATTATGGATGTCGGTAAGCGCGAGATGATCATTTTCATGCCGCTCGTCCTCGTGGCGCTATGGATCGGGATTTATCCGGCGCCTTTCCTGGATGTCATGCATGCCTCTGTCACTAATTTGATAGAGCAGCATGAACTTGCCTTGGAAGCCACCAAAACAATTGTCAACGCGACTAAGTAGGTAGGGTAGAAACATGGACATGCCTGACTTTTCAATCGCCCTTCCGGAAATCTTTATTGCCTGCGCTGTCATGGCTTTGTTAATGATTGGCGCGTTTCGGGGTAATAAATCCACCAGTTTGGTTTCTTGGCTATCAGTTGTATCGCTGATAATTGCCGGATTGCTGGTCCAGTATGAAGCGGGAGAAACTTTCGTTACATTTAGCGGACTTTATCGTGATGACGCTTTCGGGGCCTTCATGAAGATCCTGTGTCTGGGCGCCTCAGCGCTTGCGATCATCATGTCTATGGAGTTTAACCGCCGGGAAAAACTGGCCCGCTTTGAATTCCCGATCCTGATTGTCATTGCCACGCTTGGCATGATGGTGATGATTTCCGCCAATGATCTGATGAGCCTTTATCTCGGGATTGAGCTGATGAGCCTGTCGCTATACATCACGGCGGCGTTCCGTCGAGATAGTGAGCGATCAACCGAAGCAGGCCTTAAGTATTTTGTGCTGGGGGCGCTTGCCTCTGGCATGCTGCTCTACGGCTGTTCGCTCATATACGGCTTTACCGGCACCACTAATTTCGACGTCCTGTCGCAGATCTTTACGACGGGTGAGGCCACGCCGGGCATCGGTCTGATTATCGGCCTTGTGTTCCTGATCGCCGGGTTGGCGTTCAAGGTATCCGCCGTGCCGTTCCATATGTGGACGCCGGATGTGTATGAAGGGGTGCCGACACCGGTTACCGCCTTTTTTGCCGCCGCGCCGAAAGTCGCCGGGATGGCGTTGTTCTTGCGGGTCTTTATTGAACCTTTCGGGGCTCTCGTCGATCAGTGGCAGCAGATCATCATCTTTATCTCTATCGCCTCAATGATTTTGGGCGCCTTTGCAGCGATCACGCAGAAGAACATCAAACGCCTGATGGCCTATTCTTCTATCGGGCATATTGGCTACGCTCTGGTTGGTTTGGCGGCGGGCACCGAAGAAGGGGTTTTTGCTGTTCTGGTGTACATGAGCATCTATGTGGTCATGAATATCGGCGCCTTTGCCTGCATTCTGGCCATGCGCCAGCGCGATGGTATGGTTGAGGATATTTCAGAGCTGGCGGGCCTCAGTAAATCACAGCCGTGGATGGCCTTCCTGCTGATGATCTTCATGTTTAGTCTGGCCGGTATTCCGCCGCTCGCCGGGTTCTTTGGCAAATTCTACATCTTTGTTGCGGCCATTAACGCGGGCCTGATCCCGCTCGCTGTTATCGGGTTGGTGACATCGGTTGTGGGCGCGTTCTACTACATCCGCATCGTTAAGATCATGTATTTTGATGACGCCGGAGAAGGCTTTGTCCCCGTTGGGCGAACGCTGTCGATCATCATGACAGTGTCGGGAATATTCGTGGCTTTCTTTGTCCTCTTTCCGAGCCCGCTACTTGATAGTGCAAAGGCGGCGGCAGCTGTGCTGTTTTCGTGATCAGCCCGGTCGGCGGCGGCATTGTTGATCTGCCGCCGTTCTTTAGCCTCAGCGCGTTTGACACCGTCGGCAGCACCAATCTGGAAGCCCGAAAACAGGCGGACGCAGGCATGCCCGAAGGCAAGATAGTCTGGTCCCGCCGACAGGAACAAGGCGTTGGTCGCCGTGGCCGCAATTGGTCAAGCCCGGAAGGTAACCTCTATTGTTCCCTGTTGCTCCGTCCCGAATGTGATCCGCTCACCGGTGCCACCCTGTCTTTTCTGATCGCCGTCGCTTTGCATAAAGCAATTTCCTCGGCTTTGCCCGTCGGTAGCGATATTAAGGTTAAATGGCCGAATGATATTCTCATCAATGGGAAAAAATCAGCGGGCATTTTACTGGAAAGCAAAACACGGGTAGACGGTACACTTGACTATGTCATCGTCGGCACGGGCGTTAATATTGCGGCCTATCCCAAGGACACCGATGGCTTGCCCGCAACGTCCATCAAGGCGGCAGGCGGCAATGTTACAATCGAACTGCTGCTGTCCCGATATGCTCATCATTTTCTGGAAAGTTATATGATCTGGAAAGCCGACGGTTTTGCGCCGATCCGTGCCGAATGGCTCATAAGGGCGGCGGGGCTTGGGCAAAAGATTTCGGTTAAACTGTCGGACATGCCGCTGGAGGGTGTTTTTTCCGGTCTCGATGAGACAGGAGCCTTAATTCTGACCCTGGACGATGGGAAAACAAAACGGATTACGGCCGGTGAAGTGTTTATAGTGCCGTGAATAAATTCAAAGGAGGCAATGATGTTACTGGCCGTTGATGTTGGTAATACAAATATTACCTGTGCGGTGTTTAAGGAACGTGTGCTTGTCAATGAATGGCGGATCGCCACGTCAAGCTCGCGCACAGCTGAGGAATATGGTGTCTGGCTCAGTCAGGCCATGTCGCTTGACGGTTTGCGGCTTAAAGATATTAGAGATGTCATCGTTGCAACGGTGGTACCGGAGGCGACGTTTAACATCAAAGGCTTCTGCCGCCGGTATTTTGGCGTTTCTCCCCTCGTCATCGGCGAGGAGGGCGTTGATCTTGGCATGAAACCGCTCATTGACAATCCAGCGGAGGCCGGGGCGGATCGGCTTGTCAATGCCGTTGGCGCCCATGCGATTTATGGCGGTCCACTTGTGGTTATCGATTTTGGTACTGCAACCAATTTTGATGTCGCCGATGAAGCCGGCAACTATATTGGCGGGGTGATTGCCCCGGGTGTTAATTTAAGTCTGGATGCCTTATATCAGGCGGCGGCCAAACTTCCGCGGATTGCTGTTGAACGACCTAGGCGTACTATTGGTAAAAATACGATTGAATGTATGCAGGCAGGGATTTACTGGGGCTATATCGCCATGGTGGAAGGCCTTGTCCGACGTATTCGCGATGAAT
>NVRR01000109.1 GCA_002732675.1 Sneathiella sp.
GCCAATGGCGCAATCCGACAGCAGGTTTTCTTCAAAATAATTTTTATTCGAGTTGTAGATAAAGATGCATTTTTCTGTTCCGCCGCGAACAACATTCCGCTTGGCGACCACGTGATTGGCGTAGTTGAACAGGAACCCCCTGTCCCGATCCTGTTCCGAGAGGTTATCTTCAACCGTCAGATGGCTCGAAGACATTATGGCGTATCCGATGTGGTTCCGGAGCGAGCGGTTGCCAATAACCTGGCTGTCATTGGTGTACATATAGTGGATGGCGAACCGCAAATCCTGCATGCTGTTGGCCTTGAAAATATTTCTTTTGCTCGTTGTGACGAAGATGCCGTCTCTGCCATAGCGGATGTCATTTTTCTCGATTATTGTTCCGGGCGCATTCCAGATCTGGATGCCATTTCCCCGCTCGTTCATCCGTAAATCACGCCGACCCGTAATTTGATTGCCCGTCACATGGGCGTTTTCCGCGCCGGATACGTAGATGCCGATCAAATTATCCGAAATAATGTTGTCTTCAATAATTGCGCCGGACGCCTGCTTATCCAGAAAAATTCCGCTATCCTGGGTTTCCAGCAGAAGGCCCGAGCCGGTTATGAACAGGCCTTTGAGGGTGGTATAGGGCGCCTTAACATGAATAACAGAGCCAAGGGACGTCCCAACAATTTTTGCCTGCCCCCGTCCGAGAATAGTGAGGGGCTTTGAGATAACCAAGGAACCGGCATAGGTCTTATTCGATAGAATCAGCGTATCTCCCGGCGCCGCGTCGTCGATCGCTTCTTGAAGATTTTCGGAGACATTAATCTCGCGGGCCTGGGCAAGCGGGATCGGTAGGGAAGCGGCGGCAATAACAGCCACCGCAACCCAGATTTGCCAAAGAAATTTTCTTTGGATAGGCATCCGTTACGCCGGTTCAACAAGCATACGGCCGCGCATTTCCATGTGCAGCGCATGACAGAACCACTGGCAATAGAACCAGTGAACGCCCGGCATATCCGCTTTAAAAGTAACGGATGCTGTCTCTTGTGGACCGATTTGTATCGCCACGCCGTAGTTGGAGATGGTGAAACCATGGGTGAGGTCATCTACGTCATCGATATTGGTAACAATAACGGTCACTTCGTCACCTTGTTTCACTGTAAACTTCTCCAGCGAAAATACAGGCGCAGATGAATACATATAAACCCTGACTTTATTGCCATCCCTGACAACCTTTTCCGCGTCTTCCAGATCCTCAACACCATCCGCCTTGGCCTGTGCCTTGATAGCATCAAACATCGGATCAGCACGATCATAGGTCTGGTTCGGATTAATGATCGACCGCTGAACAATGATGCAGTCATGCGGTTCCGCAAATGTCGGGCCGTCATGGACAATTTTCATCTTATCGCCCGAAATATCAATAAGTTGATCATTTTCCGGCTTTAGAGGGCCGACGTTAATGAACCTGTCCTTAGAGAATTTATTCAGAGAAACCAACCACTTGCCGTCTGCCTGATTGGTTTCACCCATCGACGTATGGTTATGGCCCGGCTGATATTGCACGTCGAGCTTTTGCAAGATTGGGTCAACATCTTCACCGGAAAATTTGCGAATGGCCTTGTCGATATTCCATTTGCAAATCTGACTGTCCAGGAACAGGGTCGTAAAGGCGTTCCCCTTACCGTCGAAGGCAGTATGAAGCGGGCCAAGACCCAGTTCTGGCTCGGCAACGATGGCGTCTCTTGGTTTAATCTTATCGGCAAAAACGTCTGGCAGTTTGGCCATTTCAATAACCGACACTGTTGGCGACAGCTTGCCGTTTATCATCATGTATTTCCCGTCCGGCGAGGCGTTAACCCCGTGTGGGCTGTTGGAAATAGGGATGTAGCGCGTGTATTTTGAGCCTTTGCGACCATCCAGAACCGGAACATCGCCTTCATATGTCTTGAAGTCGCCCTCGGCAACGCCCGCTTCAATTGCCTTGATATCGAAAACGACAGCCCAGTCTTGCTCATTGGCCGTCATTTCGGTAAGCGTGACGCCTTCTTCAGAGTTATAGCAACTTGAAATCACGTATTTTCCCTGATAGTCCGCATCCACATTGTCAAGGTTGCCATCGACGATGACCTGCCAGGCAACAACCATTTTCTCGCCGTCAATGGCCGAGAAAACAGCGTGATAGTTCTCAGGGTCATCAAGTACAGATCCGTCATTTGGCAACGGTACCCGATGTTCACCATTGGCGAAGACATATTTGGTCTTGGGGTACTTCTGTGGTCGCAAGCCATGGACATCGGCGGCATTCGGCACAGAAATGATCTTGTCTACTTTCATAAGATCACAGCGTATACGGGCCACCCGGGTATTGGCCTTGTCATTCACCCAGATATACCGGCCATCATAACTGCCGTCGGTAAAGGACATGTGAGGGTGATGCGTATCTCCGTTCATTGGAAATCCGCCCTTATCTTTCCAGTATTCCGTTTCATGGGGCAGCATATTTTCGGTAAGAATTTTGATGCTTTCCTCGGACTGACCCCAACCGGTGGCGCTGCAGCGATTAAAGACGGGAATTCTCATGAGCTCGCGCATGGAGGGAACCCCCATGATACGGACCTCACCGGATTGCCCGCCACTCCAGATGCCATAATATTCATCGAGATCACCCGGCCCGACCTCGTTCTTGCCGGATGCGGCGCGTGCTGATGAAATAGGGATTAATGACGCTCCACCGACGGCGCCAAGTCCGGCTGCAACGGCCGTCCCCCTCAACAATGACCGGCGTGAGACATCTGCAATTTTTTCTGAATTATCCGTCATTTTCTCTTCCTTCTCCAATTAAATTCCCTCGTATTGGCGAGTTGCCCATGGTGCTATTCATAGTCCCTGGGTTGGTTAAGCCGTCTTCCCCTGCGATAGGCAGGGTCCTGGTCGGCGACAGTCGTCTTGGCGTTTGGATCCATTTTTCGGGCCTTTGCCAAGGCATGGATAACGACGGGACATACGTCCTTGTCGTAATAGTTCTGCTGGCAATGCAGGCAGTAGAGGCATTCGTTCGGGTTGATATTGCCTTGCGGATCGATGGCCTGAACCATGCATTCTTTGGCGCATGTCTGACATGGATCCCCGCAATTGCGGTACCGTTTCAGCCAGTTAAACATGGCTAGCTTGCCAGGAATGGCGAGGGCCGCCCCGAGGGGGCAAAGATACCGGCAAAAGAACCGCTCGATAAACAGGCCCGCGAACAACAGCGAGAAAACGAAAAGTAAGTAGGGCCAGCCGCGCATGAAACGGAGCACTATTGAGGTGCGAAAGGGTTCAATTTCGGCAAAAGTTTCGGCCAGATGCAGTGAGTAGACGGACAGTGCCAACAGCCCCAGGAAAATTAGATATTTGAGGGGCCATAGCCGTTCATGCAGCCACCAAGGAACGGTAAACTGCTTGATGCCGACAAAACGTGCGGCCTTGTTGGTAAGCTCTTGCAAGGCCCCAAAGGGGCAAAGCCATCCGCAAAAGGCGCCGCGACCCCAAAAAATCAGGGAAACCGCGACGGAGCACCACAAAATGAAAATCAGAGGTTCCATTAAGAAAAACTGCCACTGAAAGTCCGTCAGAAGCGCGTTGATAAACACGAAGACATTGACGACCGATAATTGCGCTTGGGCATAGAATCCGATCCCGAAAAGCGTGAAAATCAGGAAACCGATCCGAAAGCGTTCGGTGAACACTTTGCTGCGGACGATTTGGTCCTGCACGAAGAAAAGAATGGTCAGGATCGCGAGGGCGGAAATCAGAATGATAATTTCCGGTATCTTCTGTTTCCAGATACGCTGCCACAACGCATTTGCTGCGGCGATGTCCTCGGATTCGAATGTCGCCGATTGTGTCGCGGGCGGAGGAGGGGCCTTCTCAACATGGACATATTTATCCGGAAGCTGGTAATCCAGCTCGAAGGCCACGAATACTTTCTCGAGGGCGCCAATGGCCCTCTGGACGAGGAGTTGAAGCGCCCAGGGTTCGGCAGGATTATAGATGGCGCCCTTGGGAGTGCGGAAAAGCGCAACCTCCCTGAAATCAGGCGTACCGGCCGCCTCGACACGTCCTAGGTTCTTATACCCACGGTCTATGAAGCGAAAAGCTTCTTCTCCCTGAACAACCTGTATGCGGTCAAATATGCCACCGCGTACATAGCCCGACCCGCGAAAGGAATAGCGTCCCGATCCCATAACCAGAAACGCATTCTGGCCGGGTTTTAGCTTCTTTTGAAGATTGAGGTATTCGCGGTCGCCCAGGAGACTACGGGCGATTGTCGGGATGGCGAGGGAGGCCACATAAAGATCAATAAACGCTTCTTCATCGTCGCCCGTTTCGGGTCGTGCAATTGCCTTCAGGTTTCCTTGCGCGGCAAATGCCGCATTGATATCTTCCAAACTCAGCCGCAACCGCCGAACGGAACCGTCCCCAACCAGGGTTTGCCAGTCAGCCGTTGTTCCTTCCTCAATAATCAGCGATTTTTTTGGGGATGCGAGCTTTGTGCTTTCTGTCAAGCCGCCAAGACCAAGCGCCGCCGCGGCACGGACCGCCGCTCTTTTGATGCTGTCATCGATCACCATGATGGTAACGGTTGCGCCAGACACGATATCGACAGGCGGTGGCTCGCCGCCTTTCTCTCGCGCCATTTTTAATATGTCCGTGTTTTTATACCCTGCGATAAAGTCGATGATCTTCTGTTCAGGGATACCGGAAAGGATAATCGGCTCGGCGTGATGCATCAGGCGACCGGCGGCGATATGCCCGTCAGCGGTCATGGCAATCAGGACTTCAATCGGTTTTCCTGAATATCCAATTGCGCTCACAAAGTCGGTATTGAGAAATACATAACCGACGATCTTGCCATCGCTCATGGCGGGAACGACGGGCGTATTTTCAATCTGATCTCCGTAGCTGTCGGCCCCATCAAATAATTCGGAGGGGGGGATGTTCTGGAGATAATTTGAAAGCGTTCCCTTTTCGATCGCGAGAGCGGCCCCGGCGCTGAGAAAGAAACTAAACAGGCTAACTGCGATCAGTACGAACAACGCCGACGTATCAGGGAGTATTGAGCGTCGATTTTCCATACCGTAGCCAGTCCTATAGCGCCATCCCGCCAGGACCCTTGCGGTCTGGTAAAAGGAGAAATTCAGGTGCTAGACATACGTAGTCGAAAGATTGGAGCGTCTATTTGTGATTAAGCAAGTTCGCGGAAGCTTTTCAGCCGCCTTTGGGCTCATTGGGTTGTTTTCTTAAGGAAAAGAGGGGCGAACGTGATGCCAAACCCGACAAAAGCGAGAAACCATGCCAGCGCTGAAACGTTGAGAAGCAAACCATATTGATCGATATCGAACTCTGCAGCGATACGCAGTATGGCTGCGAGAAAGATAAGAGCAAAGATCACATTTGCACGTCGTCCTGCCTGCACCGGTCGTCCGGAATGGCCAAGCGTCGCGCGCAGCATCACGGAAAGGGTCATTGAGCCAACGGCACCGGTTCCCAGCGCATGTATGCCGGCAAGCGGCGACAGAAAATCGGGGAAGAAAGCGGCCAGGCCGAGAAGCGTAAACCCGACGGGAATAAAAAGATAACTTAGATGCAGAACAAGGACCAATGGATCTTTTAGGGTACGATAACCCGACCAACGACAGAGCCGTATGAAATGTACCACTGCCGCCAAAAGCATAAGGGCACCTGTGATAAGGGTGAGACCCGTCGCTGTCCAAAATCCGAGAGCGACGACCGCGATTATGATCGCCGTCAGATCAAACCGGTTGGGAGGCACTGGCATGCGGCCTGGATTATTCCGCACCAGCCAGTTTCGAGTAAAGCTTGGAATAATGCGGCCGCCAATCAGCATGATAAGCGAAATCGCGGCGGCCATTGCCAACCGTCTACTCACGTCGCTCAAATCAAAATAATGAACTTCGAGGTGAAAACCGGTATTGGCGGCGAGCAATAAACTCACGGGCAGAAGCACTATAAGATTTTTCCAGTTTTTGCCAGCAATGATCTCATTCAATAAAACAGCGAGGATGGCCGATAAAAATAGCAAATCCAAAATCATTGCTGGAAACCAGCCAATATAAGTTGAGACCGTTACGGCAACGCGCCCAGTGACCCAAAGAAGCACGAGAAACAACAGCGGAAGCCCGCGGATGGGCATCCGACCTGTCCAATTCGGGATGGCTGTGAAAAGGAACCCTGTGATAACGGCACTTAGAAATCCGAAAAACATTTCATGAATATGCCAGTCGACGACGGCGAATTCCGACGTGAGTGATAGCTCTCCATAAAATAGCGGAAGCCACAGAATGATAGAAACTCCGGCATAAAGCGAGCCGAAGAAGAAAAATGGGCGATAGCCATAGCTCAAAAGAGCCGGGCCCTGGTAATCTTTCAATCTCGGAGTTGCCATCATTGATGCCTAAAAACTGGGCGATGGATATCGCTCTTTTTAAATTGGACCTTATTCCAAACTTGCTGGGGTGACGTCTGACGGTAAACGGGAGCCTGATGTCGCGCATAAGCCGACCTCATTATGGAACAAAATGTTATAAGCATTGTGTCGTTTACCGCCTTTCGCGTAACATGTCTTTTCCGAGCTGCAAGAAGTTGAGCTGCATTAGAATATCATCCCTGCGCTGGTTTGGGTTTGCGTTTCGACAAATATTGAATAGGGTTTTTTATGTCTTTGCTGGACGCGTCTCTCATTGCTGATGTCCCGCCCTTTTATGGAATAGAGCGCGAAAAACTGATCGCGCTGCTCTCCATGGCAGGATCAGAGCGTTACGAGAAAGACAGGACAATTTTTAGTCAGGGCGAAGAAGCGCACTCTTTTTTCCTGCTACTTGATGGGCATATCCGAGTTGTCAGAGTGACGCCCGATGGCGATCAGGTTATCGCCCGATACATTTCAAGCGGCGAAATTTTTGGCATTGCACATGCAATGGGCCTCGAAAATTATCCGGCAAATGCGGTGGCTGCGGTCGATTGTGTGGTGCTTTCCTGGTCTGGTTCGCTCTGGAAAACCATTACTGAAAAATATCCGACCTTTGCAACCAATACCTACAAGACAGTCGGGGCCCGACTACAGGATACCCAAGACAGGGTTGTCGAGCTGGCAACGGAACGCGTCGAGCAGCGTGTTGCCACCGCAATCTTAAAACTTGCCAATCAGACGGGACGAAAGACCGAGGAGGGCATTTTGATAGATTTCCCCATTTCGCGTCAGGATATTTCGGAAATGACCGGCACAACATTGCACACGGTCTCCCGTCTGTTGAGTGCCTGGGAAAATGCGGGATTGGTGAAAAGCGGACGAAAAAAAATCACCCTGATCGAAGGGCATAAACTGGCGCTCATTGCGGCCGGGGACCACAATAAATAGCGGTTGTTTCTAATTCTAGATTACGCGTTCCAGGTCATTGAACAATATATCTGCGTCGATGCCATGTTCCCGTGCGGCGTCAATGGCGCTATGAAATGTTGCTAGCGGGCAGCCAACGCATTTCATGCGGTGTTTCAAGATCACGGATATCGTCTGCGGCCAAATCCGCATGATCCTGTCGATGGACATATCCATATCGATTTTATCTTTTTGTACCAACAACGAATTTTCCCTGTGATAAATACCTTTACTAAGGGAAAGGTGAAACATGGACGTTGTTGCCGCGCAAATAACCGGAAGTGTGAAGGATTCCTGGCCCTGGGAAACGGGAGGCTACTCAGTTGGCTGTTGAGGCTGTAGATTAGCTAGCGTGAAATGTATTGAGCAGCAGAAGTCTGGACTTAATCCGAAATTCAAAATATTTCGAAAATCACCCTCACAGATTCTTGTTATCCAGAAGGGAATCTACCCCATTTTTGGGATTAAGTTTATTTTCTAAGATGCTGAAAAGTATGGTGAGCCCGACAGGATTCGAACCTGTGACCCGCTGATTAAAAGTCAGCTGCTCTACCAACTGAGCTACGGGCCCACAATGTGAGATTTGCCATTGCAATTATAGCCGCCCTGAGGACTGCTACCGTCGCAATGCGGCTGCAACATAGGGGCGTCGCCCAAAATGGTCAAGCATCCATTTGGTATTTTTCAAGCGCCTAAGAAAAAACCTTATCATTTCTCAAATAGGCCGTATATTTGATGGTGAACACGGCCCTGATGGGCCAAAGACGTAAATTGGTATTTGGAAAGTGACGAGGGATCATATGTTTTCGAAAATTCTGTCCAGAATGACGCTCCTGCTGGCGATGGTCAGCCTATTAGCCCTGCCGTTAAAGGCGATAGAGGCGGCTGATCTTGAAAATACGCTGTACCTCGACCTGGAAAATGGCCGGGTTGTTATTGAGCTGCTTCCTGACCTGGCGCCAAACCATGTGGCCCGGATCAAGGAACTCACCCGCGAGAAATTTTATGACGGATTGAAATTCCACCGGGTGATCGAAGATTTTATGGTGCAGACCGGTGATCCGAAAGGCAATGGGACCGGCGGATCGGGGCGAAAAATTCGGTCCGAGTTCTCCAGTACACCACATGTCCGCGGAATTGTCTCGATGGCGCGGTCAAGCTCACCCCATAGTGCGGATAGTCAGTTCTATATTGTCACCGCCGACTCACCATGGCTGGATAACAAATATACAGTCTGGGGCCGGGTCGTTGAGGGTATGGAATTCGTCGATATGATTAAGAAGGGCATGGGCAGCAGCGGTATTGTTCGCGGCGAAGCTGATATAATCGTTCAGATGCAAGTGGCCGCTGACGCCCAATAGATGAGCGGCGGCGCTAGACACAGCGCCCGCCGTCAACCTCCAGCGCCACGCCGGTAATAAAGGACGCCTCGTCCGATGCCAGCCACAATGCCGCATTGGCGAGGTCGCGGGGCGTATTCTCCCGCCCGAGCGGAATACTGGCAACAAACTTATCGCGAATTTCCTGGGTATCGACGCCACCCATAAATTCCACCGCCATCGGCGTGTGGGCAAAAACCGGGCAGAGCGCATTGACCCGAACCTGATTGGGGGCCAGTTCGACGGCCATGGATTTTGACATGGTGACAACCGCCCCTTTGCTGGCATTATACCAGGTCAGGCCGGGACGGGGGCTTAACGCCGCTGTGGAGGCGATGTTAATGATGTTGCCGCCAGCAGCCAGCATATGCGGGACAATCGCTTTGGTGGTCAGGAAGATGCTTCTGACATTGACGTCAAAAATTTTCTGAAATGTCGCGTCATCCACGTCAAACATGGAGCCATTGCGCTGCGGCATTCCCGCATTATTGACCAAAATATCTATTTTCTTGAAATTATCGAGCGCCGCCGTGTTAACGCGGCAATGTCGTCGGTGCTGGTAACGTCAGCGCGGATGGC
>NVRR01000110.1 GCA_002732675.1 Sneathiella sp.
ACTCAATAATAAAATAATGGTATTGGCGTCTGCGTGGTGACACCAAAAGGGAGTATTACGAATGAACAGTTTACGCAAATTAACACTCGGCCTGACGCTTGGCCTCAGCGGACTGGTGGCATCCACCGCCAACGCCGTCGAGATCGAGTACTGGCAATACATCAACGCCGGTCGCGTTGACGCGATCAACATCCTGATCGAAAAATTCGAAGCCGCCAGATGGCGATTGATTCTGGGAACGGGGCGCCTTAACAAGGACAAACTTCCCCTTACCTGCGATCAATATGGGTGTATTTACCAGCGGCAGGGGCTAAATATTGCCTTTCCACAGAATGAGCCGGGTGCCACAGAAGATTGCGGCCGCGCGGATATTATCCTGAGCCGTGTGCCCATTGGCGGAGATTGTACTGGTGCCATACTGACCATCGATAAATTTGATCTTTGGCGCAACGGTGCCCATAGCCTGTATTTCGATAGCGACATGGGCGTGCGGTTCGAAACCGCAAACGGATTACGGGGGAACCGTCCCTGGGTTCCGGCGCGGCACCAGAAATCTGGCCAAAATGCAGATTGATCGACATGTAAAAAACGAATAGGTCTTGACCTTAGCTTGACGGGTGAAGCCAATTTACAGTGGACGCGTCAATCAGGCGGGCAAAGCGCCTTAGTTCAGTGTCCAGCTTATCTGATCGCGGTTTGTTCCACTTAATACCCGGTTCCGGCCAGAATTGGGTGACGGTAAGGGTTCCGACTTTGCGGTCGGCCTTAAGTTCGATGCGGCCGACGAAGCGGTCGCCTTCGAGAAGCGGATAGACGTAATAGCCCCATTTGCGCTTTGCCGCGGGGACAAAAATCTCGTTCCGATAGTCGAAACCAAATAAGCGGAAAAGTCTGTCACGGTCACGGATCGCCGGGTCAAACGGATTGAGTATTCGCAAACGCAATGTTGGCGGCGGGGTCTCTGACAGGCGCGCTTCAATATTTGCTGGTGCGAAAGCGGCCATCCAGCTGCCATCGCTGGCTTCAATTTCGACATTCACAAGATCGGAGTTGTTGCAATTCACCCAGGTTTTGACTTCCGCCATGTCGGCGGCAGCCCAGAAACGCTGGATATCGCCAACAGTCCCAAAGCCAAGACGATCAAGCGCGCCCTGACATAGTTGATCAAGCTGATGCGTATTGGCATATTCATACTCCCTGAAATGCCGGGGAATGACTCGTTCTGACAAATCATAAAATTTCCTGAAATTGATCCGGTGTGATGTTGAAAGCTCCCCCGCATACCACATTTGATCAAGAACCCGTTTATGGGGAGGCCGCGACCACATTTCCTTTTTACCCTCGATTTTTGTCTCAAACGCGTTGGTGGAAAGGGGGCCTTCCTGTTCGATACGGGCCTTGATGGCGATGCGCTCCGCCTGGCTCAGGCCGGTCCGGTAATAAGCCGAACGCGCAACCTTATCGCCAAGGCGGCGAAATTGTCGCTGCCAGACCGGGTAGAATGCCATGGGCAGGACAGAGGCATCATGGGTGAAATGCTCAAATATCTCGCGATCCTCCGCAAGCAGCTTGTTCAGCATCGGTTCGCGATAGTTCTGATTACGGCTCCAGAGGATATGATGATGGGCGCGGGTGACATTGCGGATGGTATCCAGCTGCACGAAGCCTAAGGATTTGATGCAGTTCAGAATATCCAACGGCCCGGTGGGTGCCACCCCCAACCCTTGTGATGACAGCCACAGCCGCCGCGCATCCCGATTGCCGATTTTCAGCGCCATATCAGCAACCTGCTATTTACTATATAGATTAAAATAGGCATCTAACAGGTTCATAAAGCGTAGAAAAATACCATAAAGCCCATATTCTAATATTGCCGGAACAGACCAACCAATTGGCCTTGAACCTTCACTTGATCGGGACCGAAAATCCGTGTTTCATAGGCAGGATTAGCGGCTTCAAGCGCGATAGAGCCGCCCTTACGGCGCAAACGTTTTAACGTCACTTCGCCATCATCAATTAATGCCACGACAATCTTGCCATTCTCAGCCGTCTGACTTTCGCAGATTATCACCGTATCGCCGTCGTGGATACCGGCATCAATCATCGAATCGCCGGAGACTTCCAGGCAATAATGTTTGCCTCCGCCAATCATTCCTGCAGGAACACTGACAAAATTTGTAGGATCGCTCAGCGCCTCAATCGGTGTGCCTGCAGCGATCTGCCCATAAAGCGGCAAACTGATACTGCCATCACCCGCATCATCATCCAAAATTGGCGTTTTCGCCTGTCGGCCCTTGCCCTGAAAATCGCCTTTGACCAGATTAAGGGCAAAAGGCACAGAAGAAGCAGGTTTTCCGGTTTTGGCTTTCGGTAGGATGTCATCGGGCAGCCGCAATATTTCCAGCGCCCGCGCGCGATGCGGTAGGCGGCGGATAAAGCCCCGCTCCGTTAGACCAGTAATCAATCGATGAATTCCAGATTTCGATTTTAAATCAAGGGCTTCCTTCATTTCATCGAAAGACGGTGACACCCCGTGTTTTTCCAGGCAATCATGAATATATATAAGCAGCTGATGCTGTTTTTTGGTAAGCATGGTCAATTCCACCATCAAGAACAAAACAAAAACATTGCTAATGTTCTACAAAAGTTCTCATTCTTCGTCAAGGACAAAAGAAACCTAGGGTGCTGACCTTCTAATTATACATTAGGATAAGGTGCAGTTAGAGGGATAAACAAGATCTCGGATCCCTTGGCGGCAGGTTCGGCGAAGGGTGCTCGGAGGACGAGGCAATCGGCGGCGGATAACGGCGACAACATCGAACTGTCCTGTTTGGGGAACAGCTCGATTACCGGAATGCCGTCTTCGTCGCCCATGATTTTCGCCCTAAGATAATCTTCTCGCTGATCATTCTTGCCGATATCGTGCGAAATATAGCCTTTACGTAGTGGGGAGCGTCGCGGCGGCAGGCCGTTGAGAGCATCAATGGCGGGGATCAGAAACAGAAAGCTGCAAATCATGCTGGAAACGGGATTTCCGGGCATTCCGAGCAACGGCGTGCCGTCCATATCGCCGAACATCAGCGGTTTTCCGGGGCGCATGGCAATCCGCCAGAAATCGATGGCGAGACCACCTTTGCCGAGAACTGACTGCACCAGATCATGATCGCCAACCGATGCGCCGCCGAGTGTTACCAGCATATCCGCCGATTTTGCCCCCGCCGCCATTTGCCGGAGTGAATTTTCTGTATCCTTGGCGATGCCGAGATCAATGGCCTCGGCCCCCATCTGTTCGATCAGGGCGGCGATCAGCAGGCTGTTGGAGGAAATAATCTGGTTTGGTCCCACGGGTTCGCCCGGTCGCACCAGTTCATCGCCGGTGGAAAGTAAGGCAATGCGGGGCTTGCGGCGGACTGTGACCCAGGGAACATTCATGGCGGCGATGAGACCGATATCGCGGGGGCTTAACGTGCGTCCAGCCGACAGACCGGGATCGCCCTCGCGAAAATCAAGGCCAGCTGGGCGGACATAATGGCCTTTTGCAGATTGTTCCAGGATTGTCACAAAATTGTTCCGATTTTGGGGCTCATTGTTATTGTGACGCCCAGTTTCCGGCCGTTCCGTATCTTCCTGAATGACGATGGTATCGGTGCCGGCCGGGAGCGGGGCGCCGGTGAAAATCCGCACGGCTTCGCCGCTGCCGACATCTGCATCAAAGGAGCTGCCCGCGGCGGCCTCACCAATGACTTTCAGGGTGGCGGGAATAGAGGTGATATCGGACGCCTTGACCGCATAGCCATCCATGGCTGACATATCGGCGGGCGGCTGGGTGCGGCGGGCGATGATATCTTCTGCAAGGACACGACCATGGGCCTCGGCAAGGGGGATAATTTCTGTGGAGACGGCGCGGAGTCGCTCCAGTATTTTTGTGCGAGCTTCATCTACGGAAATCATAAGGCGGTATAAGCTCCTGATTTTCCGCCACTTTTCGTCAATAACTTTGTCTCAAAAATGATCATGCCGCGATCAACCGCCTTGCACATATCATAAATGGTCAGGGTCGCAATGGACGCGGCGGTCAGCGCCTCCATCTCGACGCCCGTGCGGCCCTTGAGCTTGCAAGTGGCCTGAACCTCGATGACATGGTTCTTGTCATGCAGGATAAAGTCGATACTGACATTACTGAGCGCCAAAGGGTGACAGAGCGGGATAAGGTCAGATGTTTTTTTTGCGGCCATAATCCCGGCGAGACGAGCGACCCCCAGAACATCACCTTTCTTCGCATTTCCCTTACGAATTAGGTCAAAAGTATCTGTTTTCATGGATATTTTTGATGATGCAGAGGCTATACGCTCTGTGATATCTTTGTCTCCCACATCGACCATATGGGCGGCGCCGTCTTTATCAAAATGGGTTAGCTCACTCATTATCAGACTTTCACGCAGCACTCAGCAGAGCCCGGACGGCCCCGGCCACATCATCTTGCCGCATCAGGGATTCGCCCACCAAAAAACAGCCGCAACCCGCTTTTTCCATGCGTGCCAGATCCTCATGCGTATAAAGACCGCTTTCACTGACCGCCAGACAATCGGCGGGCAGGCCGCTCGCCAGCTCTTCGGTGGTGGCAATATCCACGGCGAGCGTTTTCAAATTACGATTATTGATACCGATCAGTGGGCTGTTAAGAATGGCTGTGCGCGCCAATTCTTCTGCGTCATGGACTTCGATCAGAACATCCATGCCGAGTTCATGGGCGCAGAGTTCCAAGTCCTGTGCCTGTTGATCTTCAAGCGCCGCCATAATCAGCAGAATACAATCTGCGCCGAGGGCCCGGGCTTCGATTACCTGATAGGGGTCGAGCATAAAGTCTTTACGCAATACGGGCAGGGAAACCGCGGCGCGCGCCGCCACAAGATAGTCGTCTGAACCTTGAAAATACGGGATATCGGTCAGGACGGAAAGGCACGTCGCCCCGCCACTTTCATAGGCATTGGCGAGGGCAGGCGGGTCAAAATCCTCCCGGATCAGGCCTTTCGACGGAGAGGCCTTCTTGATTTCCGCGATTAAGCCATACTCACCCGCATCCCGCCGGGCCCGGAGTGCCTTGATAAACCCGCGCGGTGCCGTCGCGGCTTTGGCTTGTTCTTCTAACGCGGACCAGGGTGCTTTCGTTTTGCAGGCCGCAATATGCTGGCGTTTATCATTACATATTTTTGCAAGAATACTCATGAGTTAGACCGTTTCGTTGGAAATACGCTTAAGGTCTTCGAAAGCCTGCAAAGCCCGGCCACTATCAATGGATTGCGCGGCGAGTTCAACCCCGTCAGCCAGGGTTTCGCATTTCCCTCCAATCATGATCGCCGCCCCGGCATTGAGAAGCGCCACATCGCGATATGCGCCCGCCGCGCCGCGCAGCAGCGCCATCAGGGCCTTGGCGTTATCTTCCGGTGTGCCGCCTTTAAGATCCGCCAGAGTGACTTTTTTAAGGCCAACTTCTTCCGGGGTTACCGTAAATTCGGTAATTGCGCCGTCTTTCATTTCGACGACTTCCGAGGGGCCGGTCGTTGTCAGTTCATCAAGTCCGTCAGAGCCATAGGTGACCCAGATATGCTTGGAGCCGAGCTCGCGGAGGGTTTCGGCCATTGGGCGCATCCAGCGAGGATCATAAACACCGATCAACTGGCGTTTAACGGCAGCCGGGTTCGACATCACGCCCAGCAGGTTAAAAATCGTGCGAATACCAAGCTCAGTCCGGGTTGGTCCAACATGCCGCATGGCGCCATGATGGCGATAGGCGACCATAAAGCCGATACCAGCCTCTGCCACCGCTCGCTGTGTCAGGGCGAAGTCGCATTCGGTATTGATGCCGAGAACAGCCTGGACATCGGCGGTCCCGGAGCGCGAGGAGGCGGCCTTGTTGCCGTGTTTGGCAACCGGCACCCCGGCGCCCGCGGTAACAAAGGCGGCGGCGGTTGAGATATTCTGAGTTCCATGACCATCGCCGCCGGTGCCGACGACATCAACGGTATCTTCCGGTACGGTGATATAGGTTGCGCGCTCCCGCAGGACCGAAACGGCTCCCACCAGCTCATCGACGGTTTCGCCGCGGACATGCAACCCCATCAGAAAGGCTCCCATCTGCGACGGTGTCGCGTCGCCGGAAAGGATAATGTTAAAGGCACGCTTGGTCTCGTCTACGGTCAAGCTCTGACCAGCCGCAACTTTACCGACCAAGGCCTTGAAATTTTGCATATTTTCGCTCATGCAGCGGCCTTTTTATCGGCGCCCGCCAGATCGAGGAAATTTTTGAGCAGATCATGCCCATACTCGGAGGCAAAGCTTTCCGGATGGAATTGAACCCCATGCAGCGGCAGATCCTTGTGGCTGAGGCCCATAATAACGCCATCATTTGTCGTTGCCGTCACGTCGAGGGTATTGGGAACGCTCAACGGGTCAATGGTCAGCGAATGATAGCGTGTTGCTGTAAAATTGTTGGGAATACCATTGAACAATCCTGTTCCAGAATGACTGATAGTCGATGTCTTGCCATGCATCAGCTCATCCGCCCGCACGACTTTACCGCCGAACACCTGGCCAATGCTTTGGTGGCCGAGGCAGACACCGAGCATGGGCATGCCGGTCGCGGCGGCGCGTTTGACAAGTTCGAGGCAAATTCCAGCCCGATCCGGATCGCGAGGACCCGGAGAGAGAACGATCCCGTCTGGCATTTCTGCAAAGACCTCATCGACCGTCACAACATTGTTGCGGTAAACCTTCACCTCTGCTCCCAGTTCACCAAGAAACTGAACGAGATTGTATGTAAAGCTATCGTAATTATCTATTAATGTAATCATATCAGTAACTTAAATAATATTTCTTAATCGTAAGTGTCAAGTATTTTGACTGCCAGAATTATGCTCGGCCCGACAATAGCAGTTTCGCTTCTTTTTGGATATGGTCAAGCCCTGAAAAGCCGTAGAATCTCAATTTTGACGTAATGTTCATATCTTATTTACCATGTTGATATAGAACTGTTTTCAGCTTAGAAAGAGATTAGGGATACTGCCTTTGGCAGGGTCTTTCGATGTGGGGGAGAAGACGCGAATGACATCCCAAAACCGGGATAAGACGAAGTTGGGCCGACGGGAAGAGCTGCCGTCGCGCCGATTGCTGGATTCTCCGTCTCGTTTGATCATTCTGTGTATTGCGGTCCTGGTGATCAGTGCCAGCGGCGGGGTTTTACTTGGTAATCTCCTGTCTAAACAGGATGAGACAACGCTCGTTTCCTCCGCCAGCGCCATGGCCATGCAGGAGAGCCCGGTGGTTGCAATTTCCAGTCCTTATGAGGAAAGCGAAGACCTCATTGACAGTCCGTTCACTTATAATGATTTCCCGCAAGATGAGACGGTTGAAATGCAGACTACGGCGCTTGATATTCGGAGTTCGGCGCTTATTCTTACACATCCGCCGTTAGTGCCGAAGAAAACAGCGACGGATATGCAAGATCCTCCCTGGAAGAAATATGCGGCTTTGGCACCTCCTTTAAAAGATAAGCCGTTGATTGCCATCGTCATTGATGATGTCGGATTAAGCCGGAAACGGGTTGACGAACTGGTGAAACTTCCGGCGTTGCTAACCTTGGCATTTCTGCCCTATGCGCCGGGCTTGCAGGGCAAGGCGGATATGGCCCGTAATCGCGGCCATGAAGTAATGTTGCATATGCCTATGGAGCCTACGGATCATCACGTCGATCCGGGACCGGACGCCTTGCTGCTTGGGCTATCGGACGAGGAGCTCCGCCGCCGGACACGCAAAAACCTCGATAGTTTTACGGGTTATGTCGGGGTCAATAATCATATGGGAAGCCGTTTTACCGCCAATAATGACGCCATGGCGATTGTCCTGGATATGATGGCGGAGCGGGGGCTTTTATTCCTGGATTCCAAAACAACCGCCGCCTCCGTCGGATATAGGCTGGCGGTTCAGCGGGGTATGCCGTCGGCGAAACGCGATATTTTCATTGATAACGTGATCACCGAAGAGGCGATCCTCAAGCAACTGGATAAAATCGAGAAAGTTGCGGATCGTAAGGGTGTTGCGATTGCCATTGGTCATCCCCATCTGGAGACGATCTCGGCATTGAAAAAATGGCTGCCTGATGCAAGAGCAAGAGGGTTTCTGTTTATCCCCATAAGTGCCGTCACGGCGCTTACCTTCAAAGGCTAAGAGCGGACAGTTAGAAGTCTGGATTAGCGATTACGACTGCTATCGGATGCATAGCGCACGGCTTCCTGCGCCGCCCGCACCAGTGCTTTCGCCTTATTGACCGTTTCCTGATATTCGCCTTCGGGATCGCTGTCCGCAACCACGCCGCCGCCTGCCTGGATATAGACCTTGTTATCCTTCACCACCGCCGTTCGAAGCGCGATGCAAGTGTCCATGGAGCCATTGGCGGAAATATAGCCAACCGCGCCGCCATAAATGCCCCGGCGGCTTTTCTCCAACTCGTCAATGATTTCCATGGCCCTGACTTTTGGGGCGCCCGAGACAGTGCCTGCCGGAAATCCGGCTTTTAACGCATCAATCGCCGTGAAGTCGTCGGCAATTTCCCCTTCCACATTGGAGACGATATGCATGACATGGGAATAGTTTTCGATTTGCATTTTCTCGGTGACCTTGACGGTACCGATTTTTGCGACCCGTCCGACATCATTGCGGCCGAGATCGAGCAGCATTAAATGCTCCGCCAGTTCCTTCGGATCCGAAAGCAAATCTTCTGCCAAAGCCGTATCTTCTGCTGCCGTGGCGCCGCGCGGACGGGTGCCGGCAATGGGACGGATGGTCACTTTGCTGTCACGGAGGCGCACCAGGATTTCCGGGCTGGAACCAACGACGGAAAACGCCCCGAAATTGAGGTAAAACATGAAAGGCGAGGGGTTGGTCCGTCTTAACGCCCGGTACAGCGAGAGCGAGGGAAGATCAAAGGGCAGCTCAAAGCGCTGTGAAGGGACGACCTGGAATATATCACCCGCCCGAATGTATTCCTTGGCCTTCTCCACCATGGCGAAATATTCATCCTTAGTGGTGTTGGAGACGGGTTCTGGCAGATCCGCGAGCCCGCCGTCGATGCTGGCGGCATGGGGCAGGCTGCGCTCAAAATCCTGAACAGTATCAGACAGACGCTCGGCGGCATGGTTGTAGGCGTTCTGGGATGACTGGTTTTCTCCTGCCCAGACGGGCGTGATGATGGTGACGAGATCGAGAATGGAATCGAAGATAGCCATCACTGTCGGGCGTATAAACATGCCGTCCGGCACGTCAATATGCTTCGGGTTCCCGTCGGGAATATCTTCCATCAAACGCACGGTGTCATAGGACATATAAC
>NVRR01000111.1 GCA_002732675.1 Sneathiella sp.
GAGATGAAAAGCTGACCTTTCATAAATTTGCAGGTGTTGTCGTTGGTCTCGCGGGTGTCATTCTTATGATGCAGCCGACATTGATCGATGGGCTCAGCCTTGAAAGCTATGGTCAGCTGGCGATTTTGGCCGCCGCGCTCTCATACGGGTTTGCCGGGATTTGGGGGAAACGTCTGAAGGCGACCTCGGCCAGTGTCAACGCCTTCGGTATGTTGGTTTGCTCCGCGATCACGATGCTGCCGCTTATTTTCATCGCCGAACAGCCGCTATCCCTCATGCCAAATATACAAAGCCTGAGCGCCATTTTTGCTCTGGCACTCCTGAGCACTGCGGTGGCGTATATTCTGTATTTTCAGATACTCGCTGCAGCCGGTGCCGTCAATCTGCTGCTGGTCACCTTCCTGATCCCAATCAGCGCGTTATTGTTGGGCGTCGGTATTCTGGGGGAAACCGTTCATCTCATGGTTCTCTACGGCATGATCACCATCTTCGCCGGATTGGCGCTAATTGATGGACGGATACTGTCCATCCTGCGCCTCGGGGCAAAAAACTAGGGGCCTGGCTCTAGGATAAGAGTGTCGCGTAGCATCCTATGGAAGTGAACAATCGCTTTTTCAAAATGGCCAAAAGTGAAATGACTGTTGGCCTTACTATCGAGGCCCTCCTGGATAGCGCAAGCGGCGTCGCGATCTTCCTGCAGCCCGGAATCCTTGACGAATTCAACATCACGTCTGGCTTCGGCCAGAGCGTTCTTGGGGTTGTCCCCGTTGCCATTGCTCATCCGGTAAAACACATACCGGGTCCGCGACGGCGTGATCGGCTCCAGAATTGTCAATACAGAATGATTGGACAAAACCGAGACATGGGCGTTGGGAAACAGTTGATAGACATAAGTGACCATACCATCGATACGACGCTTTTCGCGAGGAATGCTCCGCAGTTTTTCGATCCGCCGGAACGGGAAGGTGATCCGCGAATTGGGGCCGAAAATTTCCACCAGATTCACATTGTCGAGGCCGTAGGGGTAAAAGGTGCGATTATGCAGGCTCTTGATATGGTACCCCTCCATGGAGGTCTCGGCGATAATTTTCCAGTTGGCTTCATCGACGAGTTCGCTCTGGTCAAAAAGACGCTGCTCAGGGGAGAAAAGCTCCGGTATTGTCTCCAGGCTAGCTGTCGACAACGGGGCTGCTTGCGTGACAAAAATAATACCGCCCCGTTCCTCGGCCGTGACCGGAACAAGACCGTGTTCTTCCGGATCAAGGCCCGGAAACCCGTCGGCTCCGGGAATATATTTAAGACGCCCGTCCAGCCCATATGTCCAGGCGTGATACGGGCAGACAAAAGCCCGCGCACAGCCGCTGCCCTCGGCAACCGCCATACCACGATGGCGACAGACATTGCGAAAAGCACGAACGACCCCATCATCGCCGCGCACCACGACCAGCGGTGTGCCCGCCGCAGTTCGCGCCACGAAGGAGCCGTTTTCGGGCAGCGCGGCGGAGGGACAAAAGGGGACCGGCAAGCGCCGCAACAAATCAATTTCGGTGGCGAAGCGCTCGGGCGACTGATAATTTTCCGTGGGCTCATGCCACACATCATCGCCGAGGTCCGTCGTTTTTTCGTCCATATGGCTGAAAATTCGGTCGATAACGTCGCCGTCGTCTAATAATATCGTCATAGGTTCGGCCCCTTTTTTTATTTTTTTCACCGTATGCGGTCACCCTATCAAGCTGGCCCCTCCTTGTCCATGCGGGGTACTGCCCCGATAAGAGCCGCCTATATCAAAATCAAGGGTTGCCGGGAATTCCCCTTTTCCGGGGCAATGGTGGAGTCAGACGGGAATTCATACACACCAAGCCAAATTCTGTACCCGTCCAATGGCTTTGCGATTGATATTTAGCCGTAAGCTGAGAACTGTGAAAGGTCTGAGGGATAGAGACGTTCTGGAGACGACCTATTTAGGGTAACGATGCCCAATCTTCTCGGAAAGTCTCAAGACTAGAATGATCGCAGATGATTATCCCATAAAACGTCTTGCTGGCTTATTTCAACTCCGTCCTGCCGGATCAATTGGCCCAAACCATTGCTCGCGTAGAAGCGTTTGCCGGTTTCTGCAATACCACAAATATCGCGGCTCTCTGTTATCCCGACCAACGCCTTTGATATAGTGTCTATTATCACCATAAAATTTCCGCGCGGGAAGGAGACAGCAATCAGAGACTTGTCCGAATTTACCGCGATAGAACCGGCATAATATTTCGTTTGGCGTTGAAGCCTTGTTGGTAGAGCAATGAGTTCGGGAGACTGACCGATTTTATGAAATCCGACGATATTGACACCATCTGTTGCAGCGCCTTGAAACTGACCGCAAAACCAAACAGTCTTATCGGGCCCTTCGGCGATATGCCGTATGGACAATTGATGCAGCTCGGGCGGCAGGAAAACCTGATCAACTAATTCTCCGGTCCGTCGATCGAGATAGGTAAGGGAGGGCCTCATATCGGGAATATTCAACTTCTGGCGTGGAAAATCGGGATGGGTTGCGATACCGCCCACTGCTAGTGCAATGGTGTCTTGATTGGAAAGCAGGACTGCCTGATGCGGGCCAATACCGTGGCACTCATATTCTCCGACGCGTTGATAGTTATTCTCTGCATCGTATATGCCAAGACAGCCCCGTTCTTGCTCGAAGTTGTTCTCCGCCGCGTATAGAAGTCTTCCATCGGGGGAGAAAAACCCATGTCCGTAAAAATGCCGGTTGTCTGGGGAGGCAAATTCCGCTGTTACACGATCGGTTCGCAAGTCCCATTCAACGCCAAAATTTCCAGGGCGCCGGGAAAATATTACAGCTTTTGTTCTTTGGGGTGACAGGGCCACATCATGACCTCTTCCGGGCAAGGGCACGATTGCCTGTATCTGTCCTGTTCTGTCTAGTCGGGCCGCCGCATAGCCATCCGCCGTTTTTAGGGCGCTGATAAATCCGCTTTTATTTTGTTCCGCCAGCGCCATGCCGGGAGATGCAATAATACTGGCCGCCGTTCCGGCGAGAAAATATCGTCTGTTAATCACCATCGAGAGAATTAAACCCAAGCTGTAGTCCGAGAATTTCCGGATAATAAATTGACAGAATGTCCTTGACCCCGCCAAGGGGGTTCAGCAGATACAGTAGTAAAGTACGGCTATTGGTTTCTGTTACCTGTTCTTTCCAGGGCTTTTTCTCATCAATCAGCTTTGTCAGAGTATTCTCGACCTGCCGTGCGTCGAACAACAAATTGCGGGCATACCCTCTTTCGGCTTCGGGCAGAAGGTCAGATAGTCTCGATTTCTCCTGCAACGCCACCAGCCCACTGATATTCGCCTGAATATTTTCCAATGTTAAGCCAGAGCGCCAAAAAGCAGCGCGCTTTGGTTTCGATTTCTTAGCTGTATCACCAAGAGCCGGCCGAAGTTTCACCGCAGATATGAGTTCCGTCATCTCCGCCCCAGACTTCAGGATTTCCTGTATCACTTCGGCGTCGGAGCGGAACCGCGGATTATCTGGTCCTGCTGTTCGTATGGTTTCTTGGAAAGCATCCGGGCTATGCCACGCGACAAAAATTTCCCTTGAGATATTTACTAGATTATTGCTTATGGCTTTCGCGAATGCACACCGCGTTGCATCGCCGCCCTCCATGGCTAAACGATCACTATCGCCACGAAATAACAAAACCTCGAGAGCAGGAAGTCCCTGAATGGCGACGGTTCTACCTGATAACAGTGTCGTTGGCGCTATTAGGTTTTCGTGGGTTGCCCCCAACTGAGCATTCACACTTTTTTGCACTCTTGATCTAGTATCCGGCCAGAAGAAAATTCTTTCAATCCGGTTTTTCTCGCGGACAGGGCCAAATCGAATGACCTCCGCCACCGACCAGGATAATACAGTGTTCCGAAAGGCCACCTTCACGGAATTTAAAGCCGCAGGGGTACTGGTGGCGCAAAGGCTTTCTACCAATTGATCAAGTTTTTCCGTGCTGGCCTGAAAATTAGCATAGGTCGGGATTGCGAAATCAAAAACGAAGTGATCAATAGCGGCGGAATAACTTTCTTTTTCATCTGCTTTTGCCGCTGCCGAGCCCAGCCCAAAAGTGATGGCGGCGACAATTACCCAGGATATGGATCGAATGTTCATTAAAGAGATTCCAAAAACTTAATCAGGTTTTCCCGGTCATTTGGTGGCAAATCCACAAATTTCTGCTGGGCGCCTATTGCTTCACCACCGTGCCAGAGAATAGCTTCGGTCAAGTTCCGTGCGCGGCCATCATGCAGAAAATAAGTATGCCCACTAACCGTTTTCGTCAATCCAATACCCCATAGCGGCGCGGTGCGCCATTCTGTACCACTTGCAGACCCAACAGGCCGACCATCCGCAAGCCCTTCTCCCATATCATGGAGGAGGAGGTCAGTGTAAGGCCAAATGAGTTGGAATTGATGTTCTTTCTGCTCGGCTTCCCTGCTCGTTACGTATTTTGCCCTATGGCAACCAACACACCCAATTTCATAAAAAACCTTCTTGCCAGCAAGGACATCGGGGTCACTGACGTTTCGGCGGGCGGGAACAGCCAGATTTTTTGAATAGAAAGCGACAAGGTCGAGAACCGGCGCCGGGGCTTCCGTATCGCCCAGCCTTTTCTGCACGCCTGTTGGCAGGGACAGGCATTCGGGCTGATTTTTTGTGCAATCGCCGAAATGGCGCGGGGCGATTTCGCTGGAGATCCCGATATCACCGGCAAAGGCCCCCGCAGATTGCTGCAAGACGGTCGGCGTGGACGCTTTCCAACCAAACCGGCCTAATTCCCGCTTGCCAGTCGCCGGTCCTACCCAGCTTACTTTCCCTGATATATCATCCTGGTTTTTATCCATCGGGTCAGCATTAGCCAGAATATCAGACGGATGAATTGCGCCGAGCAACCCGAGGCCAATCATAGGCGGTGCGACGCGGGGCGATAGCATAACGTCTTCAGCCGCAGGACCATATGCGAGGTCTTTGATTTCATATGTCGGCGCGCGCAGGAAGACACTCTCCCCGCCGTTCAGAAATATCTCGATTTCTTCATAGGAAATTGACATTCTGCCTTCGGCCTGGAGTTCCGGGATCGAAAAATCCTGTAGTTGCGTCCCATATGTCGGCTCGGGAACCAGCGCGATGAGGCCTTGTTTTATCGCGGCTCGCTCGGCATCCGTTCTGGGGGGAACAGAAAGCCGTAAAAACATTGAAGTTGCCGTGTCATCCGCATGTTCCGGCGGATGCCCGCGTCCATCTTTGAGGTGGCAACGCTGACAGGAGCGGGCATTAAACAACGGCCCCAGACCGTCGGACGCCTGCGTCGAGGACGGAGACGAAACCCAGAGCTTTCGAAATAATCCATTTCCGAGCTTAAACTTTTCCTGCCCCGCGAAACCGAGATTGGCGCTATGTTGCGAGAACACGTCCCGCGTCGGACTGGCAGTCGTTGTCGCCGCCCCGGCCGACATTTGTTCAAAGCGCTCGGCTTCGTCAAATTGATCTGTCGAGCGGATAATTTTCTCCACCCTTTCCAGATCATGCGGGCTGAGGTCGTCGCGGTTTTGTTCCCCGCCCAGAGCAATCGATGTCTGGGCGAGGAGGATAAATATTAGAAGGCCGGCAAGTCCGATCTTCCTGTTATGGCTATTGAAAAACAGCACTTGGCTTATCTAGGCTGTCTGAGCCTTCAACGGAGATTTTTTCGAGCCCGAGTGCCGTTACCGCCCGCTCTATTGAACGGGTCTGATCAATGAGTTTGTCAATGGCGTTCTGGACAACAGCATTGCCCTCTGCGTTACCATCCCCAATCATTTGATCATAAGCTTCAATCGTTTCTGCCCGGGACTTTAGTGCTGCCATAGCCGCCACTGTCGTATCGAGGTCCTTTCTCAGCTCCATATCAAGGTCCGGGTTGGCCTTTTTGACCAGATCTGAAACCGATGGGCCGCTCACGATCTTGCCGTTTGTCCGCCGGTAATGCCCAGTATAGACATTGCGAATACCGATTTGGTCGAAATAGTGAGAGTTGTGAGTGTTATCCGAGAAGCAATCATGTTCTTCCTCAGGGTCCTTCAGCAGCAAGCCCAGTTTCATTCGTTCGCCCGCGAGCTCACCGTAAGAAAGCGAGCCCATTCCGGTCAGGATAACCGTGATGCCTTGCGACGGGTTCTCTACTAGCTGCGAACGCGCGGCCCCATCGGCGCGCCACAATGCGAGCATTTCATTCAGATCATCAATCAACAGTTCTGTCGCGGCTTCAAGATACTGAATACGCCGTTCACAGTTGCCGCCTGTGCAATTTTTAAGATCGAAATCTGTATAAGGGCGATTTCCAGCTCCCGCATTTGTGCCATTCAAATCCTGGCCCCAAAGCAGAAACTCAATCGCATGATATCCGGTTGCAACATTCGCCTCCACACCTTCCGCTTCATGAAGAGTGGTCGATAGCAATACAGGAGTAATCGCCGTTGCGTCAACTTTCTTGCCACTAATTGTGAGGAATTTATTAGCCACAACATTAACGGTGTAAAGAGCGTTCTCATCGGATTCACCGCCATATGTACTACTGACGTAGTCAATAAGTCCTTCATCCAGTGGCCAGGCATTCACGCGTCCCTCCCAATCATCAACCAGGGCGTTGCCAAAACGATAGGCTTCGCTCTGTTGGTAGGGGACACGGGTAGCAATCCAGGCCGTTCTAGCCAAACCTAGGGTGGCTGGGGACGGCGAATTTACCAGAGTTTTTATTGCCGCCGATAACGCCTGTGTTGATGATAAGGAGTCTTCAAAAATTGCCTCAGCGATATCCGCATATGTTGTGACAACTGATTTTTCCGAAACATCTGACGCGGCGTAAGCAGCCCCGGAATAAAGAAGAGCTGCAGATATGCCGAGGACGGCAAATGGTCTTGTCATTTTAGATGTGAGTTTCATTTGAGTCTGTCCTGTTAAAAATCAATGGCGTAGTAAGCAGCAAAGCCTAGCGTTTCTCTTTGAATGTTTTCTTCTTCTGCGATGCCCCAACCGGCCGTGACCTCAATTCCGATATCAAAGGCATATCCGACAGAAAAAGCAGCAATATAGTCGTCATTATCAACCCCGCCGGTCTCTGTATCCCGGCGCTGGTAGGTGGCGGAACCAAACCATTGGTCATAGGTCAAACCAAGACCAGCCGTAACATATGTCGCCGTGTCACCATTGATGGCTCCGGCATTGTCAAAATAGGCAATTTCAGCAAGAGGCATCAACGTTACGGCATCACTAACCGAGATTTCATATTGCCCGCCGAAAACATATCCAAGCTGATTTTTATCACCGTCAACACCGTCAGTCAGGGAGGAAAAACCGGCATGATAAGTAAACGCTTCCAAAGCTTTAAAATTGCCGTCCAGCGCTAAGGTGAAGTTCGACAGGTCTTCTGTATTGGCGGCCCCGCCATCAGATTTCAAAATCGGACCGCGGCTTGTTCCGAAGGAATCGCTTAGGAAACTTGTATCGAGGCTGAAAACACTTGCTGAAACCGTATGCTCGCCGGCGGCACTAAAATTCACGGAGCCACCAAATCCAAGCATTTCAGCCAGCTCATAATCTCCATTGATATCTGTTCCGAACATTCCCGGTGTGGCGTCCCAGGCAATACCGAAATTAGGGGTGAATTTACCTGCATATATAGAAAAGCGTTCCGTGTCGTAGTTAGCCGTCAGAAGGCCGACGTAGTATCCCTGGTCTTCAAACGCCCTGTTTTCCACGGCATCGCGGACGGGCTCCGCTGTTGCTTCCAGATTAAACGAAAAGTTTTCTGTGAAGGCCAACTGGGCACCAAGAGAAATGGTGGGATACAAGTCATTAAGCTCCTGACTCGAATCTTCCGACTTATAAACCCAGTCGTCTTCCAGCTCTAATTCCAAGGTGCCGGAAAGTTTGGGGTAAGATGTTTCTTCCGCTTCGGCAATCGAACCAACCACCAAAAATGGTAAAACTAGTAATGACCTTTTTATCATTGAACTTTCTTTCTTTCTTAGTTCTCAAATACATCACAATGGCGTTAGCAATGTCACTAAATCGCATTAGTAATGATAATCATTCTTAATTGCAACACAAAAGAACACGCCTCGGTTTTTTTGAACAAAAGCGACAAATGATCCGGAGATCTACCGGGAGAACCAGCGTGGCTACGGTTGTTTCAATTTTTATGTTCGGTGGGATATGTTGACCCGCCATTTATTTACTTGCATACTTTTTCGTACCAACCCGTAACGGCGTCGCCTGGGTTGACAGAAAGGCGATGCTAACAATCGGTATAACGAGAAATTTCGCGGGCGCCTTTACTGGCGGCATGACGTAAATCAAGGAAAAAAATATGATTGGATATGCAACACTTGGCACGAACGACCTCGAACGGGCTAGTGGGTTTTATGACGCGTTATTAGCTGAAATCGGTGCGACGCGCATCATGGCAGATGACCATATTACGGTCTGGGGGACGAAACCCGGTAATGGTATGCTGGCTGTAATTAAGCCCTATAACGGCGAGAAAGCAACTGTTGGCAATGGATCTATGGCGGCCATTTTGGTGGACAACCCGGAAACAGTGAGCAAGTTGCATGCGAAAGCCCTATCCCTTGGGGGAGCCGATGAAGGTGCACCGGGACCGCGCGGATCAGGCCAGATGGATTTTGGATATTGCCGCGATCTAGAAGGGCATAAGCTTGCCTTTTATTGTATGAATAAGCGCGCATAAGGCTCTGGCTTGGACTATTTGGGATCATGACGCCGGTCATTTCCCCCACCGCGTCAAAATTACAGGACCATTCGTCCGTCACTTACCGCGAGCCCAACAATAATTGTGATTACGCCGATATAATATGCTGGGAGTAGGCGACCCCGTTTGGAATGCCGACGCCTGAGATACCTCGAACATGCGCGATACAGGCGGGTACGGTGCCGCGAGTATACCGGCCATTTTATTGTCTGTTGTGGAGGGGAGAACTGACTATACGATATAGCGGTGTCTCTTCGGGCAGGCTTGTCAGATTAGGTTTGCACTTTTACATCTAAGTCGCCATTAAGTACCCATACAGCGTGTTTAGCCTTATTCGACGCTGGGATAAGCACGAGCTCGGCAAAGGCAAAAATTCACACGATCCATGACGACGAATGCTGCAGGAAACCTGAAGGTTTCTTCAAGTTTCCCGCAAACGCCAAAAAGTAGGAGGCAACTTTTTCCGAGGTATCGAAAAATACTTAACCAACACTATTATAACAATATATTGTTATAAATTT
>NVRR01000112.1 GCA_002732675.1 Sneathiella sp.
GGATCAGGGTGCGCTGGACGATGGACGGCTGCCCCTTGTTCTCCAGCGTTGAAATCAGCGCTTCGCCAACGCCCAAGGTGGTGATCACCTGTTCCACGTCAAAGGCCGGATTGGGGCGGTAGGTCTGTGACGCGAGCCGGATGGCTTTCTTCTGCTTCGGCGTAAAGGCGCGAAGCGCATGCTGGATGCGGTTGCCCAGCTGGCCAAGGACGGAATCGGGAATATCACCCGGGCTTTGGGTCACAAAATATACACCAACCCCTTTGGAGCGGATCAGCCGTACGACCTGCTCGACTTTTTCAAGGAGCGCCTTCGGGGCATCCTTGAAGAGTAAATGCGCCTCGTCAAAAAAGAAGACGAGCTTGGGGCGGTCCGCATCACCGGCTTCGGGCATTTCTTCGAACAGTTCAGATAACATCCACAGCAGGAACGTCCCATAAAGGCGCGGCGAGTTCATCAGCGCATCGGCGGCCAGAATATTGATGGCACCGCGTCCGTCCTCGTCAACGCGCATGAAGTCTTTCAAATCGAGCGCCGGTTCGCCGAAGAAATTACCGGCGCCCTGGTTTTCAAGGCGCAACAGAGATCGCTGTATGGCGCCGATGGACTGAGGCGAGACATTGCCATATTCCGCGGAAATTTCGGCTCGTTGCTTGTTGACCGTATTGAGCAGAGCGCGCAAGTCTTTCAGGTCCAGCAGCAACAATCCCTGTTCATCCGCAACGCGGAAGGCAATATTCAGGACCCCTTCCTGGGTATCATTCAGCTCCAGCATCCGCGAGAGCAGGAGCGGGCCTATCTCAGAAATTGTCGTCCGTATCGGATGCCCCTGCTTGCCGAACAAGTCCCAGAAGACGGCGGGAAATGTCTGTCCTGCATATTCAGGTGAGAGCCCTATCAGCTCTGCCCGGCGCACCAGGAAATCTTCTTTTGCCGATGGGCGGCAGAGGCCGGACAAATCTCCCTTGGCATCAGCAAGGAAAACCGGCACCCCGGCGTTGGAGAAACCTTCGGCCAGGATCTGCAAGGTGACGGTTTTGCCGGTTCCTGTGGCACCCGCTATCAACCCATGGCGATTGCCCCATTTCAGCGGCAGATACTGATTTTCGCCCGTGCCGTCATCGCTTTTTCCCAGGAAAATTGCATCATCTTTTAAGCAGGGTGCCATTCAGGAGTTCCTTCTGTGAGGTTCAAGCCTAATTTTTATACTGCTTGTCCGGCGGCCTCAAGCATCCATTGGCGAATGGCGACCAATTTTGGTCGGGTGGCCTTACGGGACGAGATGACAATATGAAAAGGATTGCCCGAACGGCGGGAAATATCGAAAGGCTTCACCAAGCGGCCCGAAGCAATGTCGTCACGCACCAGGGCATTGATACCGATGGCGACACCAACGCCATTCATGGCCGCATGAAGGGCCATATTGGCGCTTTCAAAATGCAGGCCTTTGGTGGTATCGATATTTTTGACTTTCGCTTCCTTCACCCAGCGTTGCCAGTCTGTCGGACGCGGGCTTTCATGTAGAAGAACGAGGTCTTTCAGGTCCTCGGGTTGTTTGAGCTTTTGCGCCAATTCAGGATTGCAAACGGGATAGGTATCCACGTCCAGCAATTTATCCACCTGCATTCCGGTTAAGGTCGTCCCATTTTCCAGAACCTGCACGGAAATATCGAAATCATCCCGCCCAAAATCCGCAGGATTGAGGGAGGTGATGAGCTGCACGTCAATATCCGGATAGTGCTCGTGCATCGCTGCCCAGCGCGGGATCAGCCAGCCGATGGCGAAGGAGGGATAGGTGCAAATGGAGACGGCGTTTCGCCTGGTTTCACTGCGGAGGCGGACCGTGGCCGCTGAAATTCTTTCAAGTGGCAGCGTGATTTCGGCCAAATACTGTCGACCGATAGCCGTAAGTTCAATTCGCTTGTGATGGCGGTGAAACAATGTTTTCCCGAGGTAATGTTCCAGTGCCTGAATCTGGCGGCTAACGGCGCCCGGGGTCACGCTCAGCTCCTCTGCTGCTTGATTGAAGCTCAAATAGCGGCAAGCGGCCTCAAAGGCCCGAAGTCCAGCTGTAGAAGGTATTTGCAGCATAAGTAATTTATTCCATGCGTGAGATTTCGTCACGTATACCATGCGGAATAATCGATTGTCCATCGGCAGGTGTCAGCGCATGATAACGCCCATAATAGACAAGCGGAGGCGGGGCAAAAAATGAATATACTATATAGTAAGCAGGCGTTTGAGCCCAAAGAACTCTCTGATTATGTGGCGCCGGATTGTCATGGCCTCAATTTCTTCGAGATTGACCGGAATTTGCAAGACCTGATGCATTGCTACATGCCCGATGATCTGCGGACCCATATGGAGCCGCATTTTAGTCGCCTGGGCGCCATTTCCGGCAATCAGCTGGATGACTGGTCCCGCGAGGCCGACCGCCATCTTCCGAAACTGCATACCCGGGACGCCCGCGGTCGCAACGAAGACTGGATCGAATTTCATCCATCCTACCGGAAAATGGAGGAAGTGGCCTTTGGTCAGTTTGGTCTGCATCGCATGTCCCATCGCCCCGGTGTTCTGGGATGGGATGCGACGGTCCCGCCGATCGGTAAATACGTATTTCAGTATATTTTTGGCCAGTCAGAGTTCGGGCAGCTCTGTCCCATCTCGGCGACGGACACGACAGCCATGCTGATTGAACGTTATGCCGATGCGGCGACGAAAGAGAAGGTCTTAAGTCGCATGTATAGCCAGGATATGGATGAGCTCCTTAAGGGGGCGCAGTTCATGACGGAGAAAACCGGTGGCTCGGACGTGTCTAATATCGCGCTGGAGGCGCGGGAGGAAAATGGTGAATGGCGGCTTTACGGGGAGAAATGGTTTTGCTCCTGTGCCGACGGCGATGTCGCGTTGTTGCTGGCGCGGCCGCAAGGCGCGCCGGACGGCAACAGCGGGCTTGCGCTTTTCGCGCTGCCCCGGCATCTGGAAGATGGCAGCCGTAACACGTATCGCATTGTTCGCCTGAAGGAGAAGCTCGGGACCAAATCCATGGCATCGGGTGAGATCATTTTTGAAGGTGCCGTCGCCTATCCGCTCGGCGAGGTGGGGGCGCATCCCAACAAGGGCCTGAAGATGATGATGGATCAGGTAAATTTCTCCCGCCTGTCCCATGGGGTTCGGGCTGCGGCCATGATGCGGCGCTGCCTGAATGAGGCCTTGACGGTTGCCAATTACCGCAAAGCCTTCGGTGAAACATTGATCGACAAGCCGCTTTTGCGCCGCCAGCTCATGAAATTAATGGTCCCGACGGAACAGTCGCTGTCCATGTATATGTATGTGGCAAAAACTCTTGAAGAAGGCGAACGTGGCGATGAAGCCGCGGCCAGACGCACCCGTATCCTGACACCGCTTCTGAAATACCGGACGGCGCGGGATAATGTTCGCGTCGCCACTGGCGCCATGGAAGTGCGCGGCGGCAATGGATATATCGAAGACTGGGTCAACCCGCGTCTAGTCCGTGATGCGCATCTCGGGGTTTTGTGGGAAGGAACGTCCAATATCAATTCGCTGGACGTGACGACACGGGCGATTGCCAAAGTCGGTGCTCATAAAGATCTTGGCGAAGATCTGACCCGGATGATTGAGGAAAACAGCGCGCTTCCCGGGCAATATGCCGGGCAGTTAAAAAGCGTCGTCGATCAGGCCCTGAAATTCGCCGAGGATGTGGCTAAAGCCGGCAAGGAAACCCATGCCCGTAAGGCGGCAAGTGCGCTTTATCATGTAACGACGGCGACCTTGATGGCCAATGAAGGTGCGGAGCTGGGCGCAAAGGGCCGTGATGCCCGCCGCCTGCTGCTCTCGCGCATGGTGGTCGATCATAAACTGACAAATGGTAATCCGCTGGCTTTTGAAAGTGATGCTTTTGACGAAGCAGCGACGGAAGTGCTTTTGAATGATCGCGATTGTGATCTTGATGAAGTCCGTCAGATCATGACGCTTTAATTGCCGGTTGTGGAAAGGAGATTGAGACAATGAATTTTCAAGTTGAGGTTAAGAGCCCAGAAGATCGTCAGTTGGAAGACTGGGTGGCGAAGGACTGCCACGGGCTTAATTTTTTTGATATCGACAGCAGTCTTCAGGATCTCCTGACCCTGTATCTGCCCGATGACCTGCGGGCGCATATGACGCCGGTTTATCAGCGGCTCGGGGCAATTGCCGGGAATGAACTTGATGATCTCGCGCGGATGTCGGATCGGCATCCACCGGTATTGCATCCCCGTGATGCGCGCGGCCGCAACCGCGACTGGGTGGAGTTTCATCCTTCCTATCGGGAAATGGAGAAGATCGGGTACGGAGAATTCGGCATTCACGCCATGTCCCACAAGTCCGGAGTTCACGACTGGCCTGAGAAAATCCCGCCCATGGCGAAATATATATTCCAGTATCTGTTCACCCAGTCTGAATTTGGCCTGATGTGCCCGATTTCGGTGACAGATACCTCGGCCATGCTATTGGAGCGCTATGGCTCCGAAATCGCCAAGCAAAAATATTTAGGCAAGATGCTGAGCCAGGATATGGATGAGGTTTTCATGGGCGCGCAGTTCATGACCGAGAAACTTGGAGGCTCGGAAGTTGCCAATTTGGCGGTGACGGCACGGCAGGAAAATGGCGAATGGCGGATTTATGGGGATAAGTGGTTCTGTTCCTGCGTTGATGCCGAAGTCTGTTTGGTGCTGGCCCGTCCCGAAGGCGCACCAGAGGGGAATTCCGGTCTGGCGATTTTCGCCGTGCCCCGGCATCTTGATGACGGAGAGCGTAATGGCTACCGGATTGTCCGCCTCAAAGACAAGATGGGCACGAAATCCATGGCGTCGGGCGAGATTATTTTTGACGGCGCCCTGGGCTACGCCTTTGGTGATGTTGGCGCGAAACCCAATCCCGGCCTGAGGCAGATGATGGATCAGGTCAGCATGTCGCGCCTCTCTCATGGGGTGCGGGCGGCGGGGATGATGCGGCGCTGCCTGAACGAAGCGATGATGGCTGCCAAAACCCGCGATGTCTTTGGCGAGGCGATCCTCCATAAACCACTCCTTCGTCGTCAGTTGTTGAAACTGATGGTGCCGACCGAGCAGGCTCTTTCCATGGTCATGCATGTGGCCAATGTCCTGCATAAAGCGGAGCAGGGCGATGCGGCGGCCAAACGGCTTAACCGTATCCTGACGCCGTTGGTTAAATTCCGCGCATGTCGGGATAATATCGCGGTGGCAACAGGGGCGCTGGAAGTGCGCGGCGGCAACGGTTTTATTGAGGACTGGGTCAATGCGCGACTGGTGCGCGATGCTCATACAGGGTTGCTGTGGGAGGGTACCTCCAATATCAATGCGCTGGATATCACCACGCGGGCGATTGCCCAAACCGGCGCGCATGAAGACCTGGCGGCAGATTTGACGGAACGGCTGCAAACGACGGACGGGCTTCCCGGCCAGTTTGTCGGTGAGTTGGTCGGGCTTGTTGACCGTGCAAAATCTTTCGCCGAAGAAATCGCCACAAGTGGCAATGAAACTCTGGCGCGGCAGGCCGCCGATGCGCTTTATCACGTTACCACGGCGAGTTTGTTCGCCATTGAAGGCGCAGCGCTTGGCCAGGCGGGCGGGGACGCATCTCGTCTGCTGCTCTCAAGACTGGTGATTGATACCAAACTTCGTCCCCATGATCCCTTGGCTGTCGGTGAAGGACGCTTTGAGATCGAGGCCGGAAATTACCTGCTTGGTGATGCGGCGGTGCCGCTCGATGTTGCAACAGATTTGCTGCGTATTTGACAATAGAATAATAAAAACAAGAAACGACGAGACCCTGATTTCCCAACTGTGGCAATTTGCCGCTGTTGGGATTTTTTTTGGAAAAAGCCCTTAATAACTGCGAAATACGGCCTTGGCGCAGGCGGATGGCGGATCAAAATCGCACCTGTGGCACCCCTGCGTCATCTGACCACATGGATCGCTGCCCATAAAAGGAGGAACATGTATCTGGTGATGGAGCTACTTTCAGAACCGGGCCAAAATAGGGGAGAAGACGTGATGACCTTGGATGTCCTGAACAGTTGTTTAGAACCTGAGAATTTGGATATGGTGACCGTAAATGGTAATGTCGTACCGATGTTTCCAGATTCAATCTCTGTCGCCAAAAAACGAATAGCGCCAGTATCGGCCTGCCATGGTTGTCGCGCTCAGAAGAAATCAATTTGCGCGGCGTTAGAGGAGGAAGAACGTGAGAAATTTGGCCGAACAAGGCTGATACGGGCTGATGCGCCTATTTTTCGTGCGTTTGATGCGGCTAACTACTTTTTTATCGTTATCTCCGGGGAAGTTCGACTGTCCAATCTGCTCGATGACGGTCGCCGCCAGATAACGGCGTTCAAGACGTGCGGTGATCTCCTCGGCAACCAACTGGAGGGGCATTATACGACGGACGCCGAGGCGGTATGTGATACCATCATCTGTCAGTTTCCATTCCGCGCGCTGGACAGTATGTCATCACAGAATGCCGGCTTGCATTCCGCAATGCTCAAAGAGATGCGTGCGGAACTCGACACGATGCGGCGCCATGCGATCCTGCTCGGGCGGAAGACACCGGTCGAAAAAATTACCACATTTCTGAAAGCCCGTGCAGATATGGCGGAAAGTCAGATAGATCATATGGTGGCCGTCAAGTTACCAATGGGACGGCGGGATATTGCGGATTATCTGGGTCTGACCATAGAGACGGTTAGCCGCACTCTCTCCAAACTGAAACAGCTGTCCATCATCGACATTCCATCGGCGCATGATATTGTAATCAAAGACATGGAGGAACTTGCGCTGCTGGCGGAGGGGCGGCAATGTCCGGTGAGCTAATTTCCAGGGCAAACCTGTCTGTTCCGAGATATACGAGTTATCCGACGGCCCCGCATTTTAAGGGGTCAATTGACAGCAGCCGTTATGAAAGCTGGCTGCAGGAACAGGATCCGGCTCAACCTGTGTCGTTGTATCTTCATGTACCTTTTTGCAAAAAGATGTGCTGGTATTGCGGATGTCACACGAAAATCGCGGCTCGTTACAGTCCGGTGGAGACATACGCAAAGACCCTCCGTGCTGAAATAGAGATGCTTGCCGATAGGTTGCCGGGCCGCTTTTCCCTGTCGCATCTGCATTGGGGTGGGGGAACTCCGACCATTTTGTCCGAGGAGGATTTCAAGGCGACGATGGCCCTGATCGGCGAGAGGTTCCGCTTCACCAGCGATGCGGAGCGCGCTATCGAGATCGACCCACGGACCGTTGACGCGGCAAAAATCACGGCTCTCGCGGCGGCCGGGATCAACCGGGCCAGTCTCGGCGTGCAGGATTTCAGTCCAGCGGTGCAGAAAGCGATAAACAGGGTTCAGTCGTTCGAGATTACCCGGAACACCACGGAGAATTTACGCCGCGCAGGAATTGAGAAGATCAATTTCGACCTGATGTACGGATTGCCGTTGCAAACGGAAGCGGATATTCTGAGGACGGTTGATCTGTCGCATCAACTGCGCCCGGATCGTATTGCGTTGTTTGGGTATGCACATGTTCCGTGGATGAAAAGCCATATGCGGCTCATCAATGATGACGACTTGCCGGGAGCCGAACTGCGGCTATCTCAGGCTGCCGCGGCTGCGACCCGGCTGAAGCAGCTCGGATATCGGCAGATCGGTCTGGATCATTTCGCCAGAAGCGACGACACGCTGGCTACTGCGCAAGAAAAACGTCAGCTCCATCGAAACTTTCAGGGCTATACAACGGACATGGCTCAGACATTGCTGGGTGTCGGCGCGTCCGCCATTGGCCAGCTTCCGCAAGGCTATGTTCAGAATGCGGTCTCCATACATGAATATGAGAAATCAGTGGCGAAAAGCCAGTTGCCGGTTATCAAGGGAATAGAAACAGGCCCGGATGATATCCTCCGGCGGTATGTGATCGAGCGACTTATGTGCGATCTGGAAGTTGACCTGAAAGAAGTCTGTGAAAAGTTTGGCTGCGAGCCTACTTATTTTAAAACAGAACGCGCCGCGCTGCAGGAATATGAAGATGAGGGTCTGGTGAAACTACAGGATGAAACCATTACCATCACGCATCAGGGCCGTTTTTTTGTTCGGACAATATGTGCATTGTTTGACAAATATCTGGAGCAGGGGTTGGCGCGGCACTCCAAAGCTGTTTAAATTATATTTATATTGTATGACGATGTATCATTCGAATGCAGTGGATTTCAGGCTGCTTTGATTTCGATCAATGTCAGTTTATTGCGGGACGATAAACTGGGGGGCAACGGGGGGAATGTTTTGGATATATCCAGGACTTCAGCGCGCAGATGTCGCGTACTCCCTTGTGTTTAGGTGTTAAGAGGCGGGAATTGAGATGAATCTGGTATGGTTGGCTTTTACAATCCTTGCAGCGCTGCTGGGGATAATGCTGTCGGCGAAAGCGGTTGATCCGGGGATGATGATCCACGGCATGTTGTTTTCCATTGCCGCCGTGATCAGTGCTTACGCCCTTATTTCGCGGCATTATAGGTCGGTGAACGAGCCGATTCTGACAAGCGGCAGTGGCAGCGTCAACTATAATATTGATATTATCAAGGCCGGCGTCATCGCCTCGTCTTTCTGGGGGGTTGTCGGTTTTTCCGTTGGGCTGGTGATTGCCTTGCAGTTGGCTTTCCCCGTGCTCAATTTCGATTTACCCTGGACCAATTTTGGGCGGTTGCGGCCGCTTCATACCTCTGCCGTGGTTTTTGCCTTCGGCGGCAATATCCTGATTATGACCTCGTTTCATGCGGTTCAACGCACGTGTCGGGCCCGTCTCGCCGGTGATCTGGCGCCGTGGTTCGTGTTCTGGGGGTATCAGCTGTTTATCGTTCTGGCCGCGACCGGATATGTTCTCGGCATCACGCAATCGAAAGAATATGCGGAGCCCGAATGGTATGTGGATATCTGGCTGACGATAGTCTGGGTTGCCTACTTGTTGGTGTTCCTCGCGACCCTCTGGAAGCGAAAGGAAAAGCATATTTATGTGGCCAACTGGTTCTTCCTTGCCTTTATCGTCACCGTCGCCATGCTGCATATTGTCAATAATCTCTCCATGCCGGTGAGCTTTACCGGTGTGAAAAGCTACTCCCTCTTCGCTGGCGTACAAAGCGCACTTACACAATGGTGGTATGGCCATAACGCTGTGGGCTTCTTCCTGACGGCCGGCTTCCTCGGGATCATGTATTACTTTATTCCCAAAAGAGTAAACCGGCCGGTTTATTCC
>NVRR01000113.1 GCA_002732675.1 Sneathiella sp.
AACTTGCAAGATCAACCATATTCGCCTCCTAAATCTCGAACCGTACCATTTTGGCCATGATGCCGACACCGGTACCGATCAATGTCAGGCCGGCGCCAATCATGTATGCCCCGCGCGGGTCCTCGACCAAGGTCATGACATAGCCGGCGTTGGCGAGCCAAAGCAGGAAAAACATAATGAACGGCAAAGAGCCGATAATCCAGGCGCTGGCCCGCGCTTCCGACGACATTGCCCTGATTTTAAGCTTAATCTGGCGGCGTTTACGAAGGGTATTGGCAAGGCCACCCAATGTTTCAGCCAAGTTACCACCGGTTTCCCGTTGTATTGAAATGGCAATGATCAAGAATTTAAAGTCTGGTACGTCAATACGTTTGGAAACATCCCAAAGGCCATGTTCAAGAGACTGCCCGACCCGCATGGCATCGGCGACACCCCGAAATTCTTTACCAACAGGATCTGGGGCATCATTACCCACCGTAACGATGCCTTCGCTGATGGGAAGGCCCGCCCGCAAGCCGCGACAAAGCAATTCGATAGATTCTGGAAAAAATTTCATGAATTTTTTCACCCGTCGATTGCCCAAATACCCGATAGTAAAGTGCGGGAAGAACAATCCTGAGACAATTCCAATCGGAATTGCCAAGAATAACGGTAGGTCATATAGCAAATTGCCAAAGACAATGATAATCGCCATCAACATAACGGTGATCATCGCATATTGGAAAATAGTCACTTTAAGACCTGTCTTTTCAAGACGAAATCTGAGCAAGTCTGGATTGGGAATTAGCTTCCTTAAAAATACGTCAAGAATCTTCAGACCACTTGTTTCCTCAGATATACGGGCTGATTCCCGCGCCTTTGTCGGCTTGCGGGTCACAGTTTGACCTGTGCCGATTTCATTAAGTCGCCGTTTCGCCATCGCCGAATGGTCAGTTCCACCAGCAAAGGCAAAAACAAGAAGCAACGAAATAACAAGCGTTGCCCCTCCGACAACCAACATCATGGTCAACTGGTCAGCAGGCATCATATCGCTCCCAACAACATTTTTTCTAAACCAAAATAGGCTGCCCGCGGGGCGAAATGAGGTCGCAGTCCGGTAGATTTAAATTCACCGAGCAAGCGCCCGCCTTTGTCTTCCCCGTGGAATTCATACCAGAAGAGATCCTGCATGGTGATCACATCCTCTTCCATGCCGACGACTTCCGAAATATAGGTAATGCGCCGAACACCGTCACGCATGCGGCTAATCTGTACGATCAGATCAATGGCCGACGCGATCTGTGTTCTAACCGCTTTTGCTGGCAGATTGACACTTGACATCCCAACCATATTTTCAAGCCGCGTCAACGCTTCGCGCGGACGGTTCGCATGAATTGTGGAGAGCGAGCCATCATGACCGGTATTCATGGCTTGCAGCATATCAATCGCTTCACTGCCACGAATCTCACCGAGGATAATGCGGTCGGGGCGCATACGCAGCGCATTTTTCAGCAAATCACGCATGGATATCTCACCGCCACCTTCAAGGTTGGCGGTTCGCGTTTCAAGACGGACGACATGCGGCTGTTGCAATTGCAGCTCGGCTGCATCCTCAATGGTTACAATCCGCTCGCCCGGATCAATCAATTGCGAAATCGCATTCAACATGGTGGTTTTACCAGATCCCGTACCGCCGGAAATCAGGATATTCAGGCGGCAGCGACCCGCCACACGTAAAACCGTTGCGGCTGCGGGAGACAGATTTTGTTGCTTTTCCATTACATCAAGCGTGATTTTCTGCTTGGCAAATTTACGAATGGAAATGGACGGCCCATCAATGGCCAGCGGCGGAATAATGATATTAACACGACTACCGTCAGCCAAACGTGCATCTACCAACGGACTGGTTTCATCGACACGGCGGCCGACATGGCTGACAATTCGGCTGGCAATACTCATCACATGGGCATTATCCCGGAACTGACAGTCAGACAGAATCAGCTTACCTTTTTGTTCAATAAAAACCTGTTTCGGCCCATTGACCATGATATCCGTGATCGAATCATCCGCAAGCAATGGCTCCAGCGGTCCCAGCCCGAGCATGTCATGCATCAGGCTTTCGGTCAGTTCACGTTGTTCGCGCTGATTGAGCTGAATGCGCTCCTCGATGAGAATATCCGTAATAATATCAGAAATATCACGGGCGAGATCCAGCCGATCCATCGTCACGGCTGCACTAATATCGATACGCTCCATCAACAAGGGCTGGACGACTGCCTTGATACTCTCAAGGTGGGCGTTGATTTTAATGCCTGTCGTTTCTGGTGCCATGGACAGATTGAGTAATGAGGCCGCCGCAGCGTCCTCTTTTTCATCTTTCTCCATTGCATTCTGGGCTAGGGGAACAAAAGGTTCCTCAATCCTATCGTCATCTTCGGGATCGTAAGATGTCACGCTCTGAATTACGGACGGCTGATCGAATTCGGCTTTCACCTCGACGGGCGCAATTGGATCAGCGCCGAAAACGGTCACCCCTTCTTCAACAATCTGCGTGGAACTGGTACCAGAAAATTCAGCATCTCGCTCTTGAGCCGCGAGGTCACGAATTTCGCCAATGGTACTTTTCTTTTTCTCAATTTCACCCCAAAGGCCGACCGTCAAGTCATTGACCAATGTCCGCTGCTCCAGAACGTTAAGCGCCACTTTCTCCCGTTTCATTGCATCGCGGACAAAAGACTTTACATGCTGGGCCACAACGGAGCGATTTTCATCAGGGGAAATCTCAGGCAAAAGCGCCTTGACAACTTCCGGCGTGAATTTTGCCAGAAGGTCAGCCGCATTCGGCCCCGCCACGCTTGGCACAGTAGGAATGGCTTTCGCCTTACTGTCCGCTGAAGATGATCGCCATAAACTCACGCTTTAAGCCCCACATCTTTTTTTCTTTTTACCGCCGGATACAACGCTGAAGAGGCCCTTCTTTTTCTTTGGCTCTTCAAAACCGGAGACATCCGCGGCCAGTTCCCGCAAGATCTTTGCGATGGGCGACTTCGCCGCCACTTCACCAATTGCCTTACCGGCATTTGCGCATATGGTCAGTGTTTTGGATTCTTCTGGAAGGACGTAATCGATTTTTTCATTGAGCCCTCGCTCAAAGTCCACTTTCGAAACCTGCGCTGCCCGATCAGAACCAACCCGGCTGACAATTTTCAGAATACGGCCTTTCGTCTGCAAGGACGTCATTGCCTGGGTTATACGATTTATGTCACGAATGCCGGCAAGTGACTGGTCTGAGACAAGAATCACCGTATCGGCAGAAGCCAACAAGGCACCTTGCGTCGGCAGCAGATGCCGCGGCAGATCGACGATAACCTGATTATAGTCCTGACTGACTTCACCAATAAGCGCGTCAATGGATTCTTCAGTTAAGTTCACCAATTCATCGATCGGTTCTTCCGTGCCGAGAACAGCAAGACGCTCGCCCGCTTTTACGATCGCACTATCAAGAAACAGCTTATCGAGCCGATGCGGGTTTTCAAGTGCTTCGCGGAAACCACCGCCTGTCTCAATATCTAGCGACAATGTTGTCGTCCCGAAATGCAGGTCCATATCCAGCAAAGCTGTTGCGAGCTTTTGTTCGTTGGCCATAATCCACGCCAGATTGGTCGCGATGGTCGTCGCCCCAACACCGCCGCGGACGCCGACGAGAACTGTCAGCCGTCCACTTTGCGCCGCTTGCAAAGCGACATTCCGACGATCTACATTCTCAACAGCATCTTGCAAAACTTCTTTCGTTAAGGGTTTTACAAGATAATCTCTTGCTCCAAGCGCCACCATCTTGCGGAACGTGCCGACATCGTCAGATGTTCCCAAAATAATCAGTGTGTTCTCGGCGCCAACCTTCCGGATAAGACGGGTAATGTCCCCATCAGGATCGAGACTTTTGCTGATATCGGCCAAAACAACTTTTGGCGAGTTCCCCGGCTCGATTCGATTTAAGGCTTCGGCGATACCGCCGTCCTTCGTCGCGTCATTGGAAAAGTCCAGTGCTGAACAGACTTCCCGGCTGACGGCGAGCGATTCGTCGTCATCCACAAACGCCATAAAGTCTTCGCAGACCTGGGTTCCGAATAGCGTACTTAAATTTGATGCTGAGTTGCCCATACTATTAGTCTCCCTTATTCGCTGCCTGAACCGCTTGAGCCGCCTGATGATGAAGAACCAGTGCTAGCGCGATATTTCTCAACGGCTTTCGCCGCGCGCTCGCCCATTGCCGGATCTTCGCTCGCCGGATCAATCAAATCTTTCGGGTTTGCCAACATCCCAGCCAGCGCTGATGCATTGGCGCACCCCATGTAGGGTAATGGCAGATTTTGATAATCAAGCGCTCTCGGCTTGTGCCAACCCTTTTCACAGCTGGGGTCCACCGTCGCCACATATTTCACGAAATAAACGCGGAGTGAGTTGGCGCCACTTTCACGAGTTGTGCGAGGAGATACCTCGAACCCCCGTTCCTGAAGAAATTCCGCCACGTCGCCGAAGCGCCGCTCATTCAGACCATCGCTTCCCTGAAAAGTCGGAAGTTCGACTTCCACCGGTTCGCCGAAGCCAATGTCCTGCGCGTCAATGAAGCCAAGCAGCCTACCTTTTTCAAGGTCACTTAACCCAGCCCGGCCCGGACCAAAGTCCACGATAACGGTTGGTGTCAATTCACTGACTGTTATCTTCTTTTCAAGCGTGGCATTCTCAGGATTAGCCGTATTCTCATAATCGCCAAGAATGAACTCTGCAGGACCACATGATGCCGTTGCCAACAACAACATCATTAAGCCGGCTTGCGGGAGTTTCTTCTTTAAAATTGTGCGTTTCATCAAATCTACTCCAAAATAAAGCCAGCAGGACCCGCGAGTTTGACATCGCTTTCTGCCGTGTTTTTCGGCTTAGCGGCCGATGATGTCGGCCGAAAATTCACTCCATCTACATAGAGATCTTTGTTGGTTGGCGGAATATAGCCATCCGTGGGCTCAGCGATCCTAGAGTTCGATGGCCTAACGAGGTATGGCGTTACAATGATGAGCAACTCCGTTTCATTTCTCTGAAAAGAGGCGGACCGGAATAGCGCACCTAAAATCGGGATATCCCCCAACAAGGGCGTCTTGGAAATATTGTTATCACCGTCATTGCTTAACAAACCGCCGATCGCAAAGCTTTGGCCGCTGGCAAGTTCAACTGTCGTTGATACACGACGTGTCAGTAAGGATTGAATAAAAGCGCCACCGACATTAATTGCAGAGGTTGAAGAAAGCTGACTCACTTCTGGACTTACCTGCAGATTGATGAGGTTATCACCGACAATCGTTGGCGTGAACGACAGGGAGACACCGAAAGGTTTATACTCAACCGTAACGGCGCCATCTTCCTGTGGCACCGGGATTGGAAATTCGCCACCTGCCAAAAATTCTGCCGTTTCGCCGGAAAGCGCTGTCAAGTTCGGTTCCGCCAAAATGGTCAGCAAACCTTCTTCGTTTAGGGCATCTACCAATCCAGTGACAGACACATTGCCGTCTGTATAGTTACCAAAATAGTTTGTGCCCGCACCTAAACGGGTAAAATCATCTGCACCACTGATAATATTTGTTGGCGTCGCAAAGCCCAGAACGGCGTCACCAATTCTCCCTAACGCCTCCCAGTTAAAGCCAAATTGTTTGGTCACAGATCGCGACACTTCAGCTATGCGAACACGCAGATTGACCTGCATCGCGCCCGCCACATCAATACGGTTAAAGACAGTACCTCCCCCTAAATAGAGGTCTGCCATACGGCGGGCATCTTCGGCCTGAGCGGCTGTCTTGACATTTCCGGTCAACATAATGCCGGTGGGCGTCGAGCGCGCCATCAAGCCACCGTTTGGACTGATCGTCGTCAAAGATTCATTGAGAGACGTTACGTCATGGGTGATCGTCACCGGGGAATTCAACAAAACCCGGCCCTTGCTGTCCAGTGCGAACAGATTTGTGCTGCCGGTGCCTTTCCCGAAAACATAAATGATGGTCGGCGATTGCACTTGAACATCGGCAAGTTCAGGATTGCCGATAAAGACAGATGTTGCCGGTTTATCCAGCTCCACCAGTATCCCCGAATTCAGGGTCAGTGCCAGGATATCACCCTTGGCGTTGATGACCTTCGCGGCATTCACGGATGACGGAGCCGTTACAGCTAACATCAAGCCCACAGTAAACGCGGCTATCGGCGTAAATAATTTCGTTAGCATTGAGACTACTCCTTAGTCGAACAACTTCTGCTTGGCTTCACCGGCTCTGACAACATTGATAACGGTTGTCGGAATACCAGTGCGACGCGGACCGGCAATAAGCGAGCTTGCTTCACTATCCCAGGTATGGCCGCGGCCACGTTCTTTTTTGAAAGCGATTTCACCTGATTTATTTTCATAATCAATACGCGCCAAACTCCGCAGGGATAAGCTCAATTTACCGAGCTGTGTTGCAACCGCAATAATCTCAGCTTGTTTGGGAGTTACTTCCAATGTGGTAATGCGACGGATGGCCGCCGTACCTTCCTGGTCGTTGGTCGATTGATCCATGGCAACGACGCGAACATCCGTCAAAACCGTTTCACTTGCTCGGCGTGCTGCCGCAGAGCCGTCGCTTTCCCCTTCACTCTGCGCGATAATGGCGTGGGTCAAAATCACATCGACCCGATCGCCTGGAAAGACAAACCCGGCTATACCTGAAGTTGCATCTATGGGAATTGAAACGGCACGCGTTCCGGGGTTCAGGACGGCGGCAAGAAAGCCTTGCTCACCGGAATTAATAAATCTTCCATCAGTTACAGGCTCACCAACGGCAATACCGGTACGTACAACGGTTCCGATAAATTCTTCCAGTGTTCGATTATTTTCTACGATATACATTTCTTCAAGATCGTCGCCATCGGGCCAAGGCTGCCATTTCAGCTGTTTTTCCTGCACCAGGGTACCCGCCGGCATATTGATCGCGGCGACAAGGATCTGTATTTTTGGGTCAACTGGAACTGCCGTTACCTCTGCAGTTTCACCGACAGGCTGATTTTGCTGCCCAACCCAGTTTCGGACAAACCAAATTGTGGAGCCGGTAATTAATAATGCAAAAACGATTAAAATAATTTTTCGGGCCATGGTGTCAGTTCCATAATATTTCAATTAATTGAGAGACTAGCCCGCAAGACATTAATTTCAGGTTAAATTTAGACGCTTTTCACAAGCTTAAACTGATAATTTATCCATAAGCCAACAGAGCCTCAACACCCCCCAAAGCAATGGACATACTCACAGGAAATCTGGGCTTTGGAGCATATGACGGCCTTGAAACTGAAGGCAATCTCCGTCCCCTCCCGCGTGCGTCGGTAGCCTTCCAAGCCGAAAAAATAAATAACATTAATTCCACTACTAATCATGACGACAAGCCCGAATTCGGGTAACGTTTCCGGTCCCGTCCAGCCGATATGAAATGAGGCTGCGCATAACAACAAACGGATATAGTAAAAGAAAGAGATTAATGGCGGGATTCGGGATTTCGGAGCTATGATAATCAGAGATCGCAGCGCAACTGACCATAAAAATGGCCATAAATAATGTAAGATGGTTTAAGGAGTTTATCCGCGTGATTGCTTCAGTTTCGTGACTATTGCTGGGATGAACCGAAGCGGATTTTTTTGTCCGAAGCTAACTATTAAAATATGCAACTATTCTCGCCGGTTGCTGTCATTGTGAAACTTCCACCGACCGCCGTACAGAAATCATCAGTTATACTTGTGAATGATGTAAGAACAGATTCGCCCGTTGCCGTAAAAGCCACAACTCCAACGACCGCGACAAGTGCCGCAATTAGGCCATATTCAATTGCTGTCGCACCAGCTTCGTCTTTTAGAAAAGTAATATGCTTGACCATAATAACCTCCGGACCAATAGTGTCTTTCTGTTTTCAAAATCAAGAAGATCAATCTTATGAGAAAGTTGGGTGGGCCGCGCAGAACGCGCCCCACCCCGCATTTATATTACGTAAGTATATAATACTACGTAAGCCAAAAATTACGCACAGCCTGGATCAACTCCGTTTGAAGCAGCCGTCCAAGTACCACCGGCACCGGTACAAAGCTCTTCAGCAACATTGGTAAATGCTGTTGTGATAGATTCCCCAAGTGCTGTAAAGGCTACAACACCAACCAGAGCAACAAGCGCGGCGATCAGGCCATATTCGATAGCCGTCGCACCGGATTCGTCATTAACGAAAGAACGGATTACTTTAATCATTTTCAGTCTCCTAAAATTCGGGAATTTATTCCCAACACTAAACAAAACTTGGTTGTCAGCTCCTCAAGGTTGTCTTTACCCATCGGTGCCTAGACTTTTTAGCCCGCGATAAACCCGCAACCAGAAAAGCCCCTTAAAGTTAAAGCGCTTCCCAAGTTCGTCTTGCCTCGCGCCTTGAGGAGCATTTAAACCCGAATTTCTTAATCAATAGTTAAAATAAAACGGTTTTTTAGAACCGTGTAAAAAGTAAAAATATATACAATTTAGTACTATTTTTTAATTTATGTAGTAATTAATATTTTTTTTCCTAATATTATAATATACTAAAAATATACTACTAATTACTTATTACATATCTCTCTATATTTGAGGGAAATTTTATAAAAATTGATTTTTGTTATTTATATAAAGTTAAGTTTTTAAGCCGATATTGGGTCCAATCTGATTTACATATTAAATGAGTGGTATCAGCATGGACAAGAGACATATCCTCGGTTCGTTTCGCCGAACCCTTAAAGATTTCGTTGGAAACAACCGCGGCGCTTCTGCGGTGATTATCGCTTTTCTGGCCATCCCCCTGTTTGGTTTCATCGGCCTTTCCGTCGATCTTGGCCGGGCCTATGTTCTAAAATCCAAGCTATCGACAGCCCTCGACGCTGCAGGGCTCGCCGCTGGGCGTAATATTTTCTCTCCTGATGCAGAAATTTATGCAGACGCCCAAAAATACTTCGATGCAAATTTCCCTTCAGGCTATATGGGCACCGTCCCTATCACTATGGATGCGACGACAATTAGCTGGGACACCGACAAGGAAAATATAACTCTGGCAGTCCGTGCCGACATGGACACAACTTTCATGCATGTATTAAATCAGTCATCACTGACAGTTGGTGCTAATACTGAGATCAAACGCGACAACCGCGGCATGGAACTCGTCATGGTCCTTGATAATACGG
>NVRR01000114.1 GCA_002732675.1 Sneathiella sp.
GGTGTATCGATCAGATTGAGTGTATAGGTCTCGCCGTCCCGCGCCTCATAGAGCAATCGCACGGTTTGTGCCTTGATGGTGATACCGCGTTCTCGCTCGATATCCATGCTATCGAGAACCTGCTGCTGCATTTCCCGCGCATCAAGGCCGCCGCACATTTGAATCAGCCGATCGGCAAGCGTCGATTTGCCATGATCAATATGGGCAATGATCGAGAAATTCCGTATTTTACTCAGCTCAGTCATAATCGTTCTTTGCGTTATATAGGTCTCCTGTATCAAGTAACAGTTTGACCACTAATTTCAATTACCTTCTTCTCTACCGATCGGCAGAGAAATATCTGCGAAGGCGCCGGTATCGGACGGGATTTTCATAATCCCGGAACCGCTGAACACTGTTTTACCATCGGCTGTCAAAATGCAAGTAACAAACATCAATGTCCGGGTCTGCTTGATCAGTTGCGTCCGGCCCTCAAGCCAGGCGCCATTCGGCGCTGGCGAGACAAAGTCGCAGGACATTTGGATCGTCGGCAGGAATTTACGGGTGTCGATATAAACCTGTCCGCCAATAGCCAACTGCATATCGGCGAAAGTCATCAGCATCCCGCCATGGCAGGTATTGGCCGGATTGCAGTGCTTGTCTTCAATACGAAGGCCAAGAAAAACATCATTTTTCACCCTTTTAATCATTAGGGGACCCGTGGTGGCGATGAACCCCATAGAAAATGGAAAATCAATAAAACCTTCTGGCACATTATTCGTCATATTTTCTTATTCTCCAGAAATAGAAGAAGGGCGCCGCCCGGCTCCCCTCGCCCAGATCGCTCTTCCTTTATCCGCGCAGGCTACCACCGCTTGCTTTTTCGACATTGGCGATGACTTTCGCCGCGACCGCATCGATTTCATCGTCAGTTAGGGTCTTGTCTGTAGGCTGCAGCCGGATGGAAAAGGCCACAGACTTCTTGCCCTCGCCAACATGCTCCCCCTCGTAAACGTCAAAAATGGTGATATCGGTGATCAGCTTTTTATCGCTTCCGCGCACGGCCTTGATTATTTTGTCAGCGGGGACATCCCGATCCATTTCAAACGCGAAATCCCGCTCTACCGCCTGATAGTCGGACGCCACCAGTGGCGGACGCGCTGTTTCGGCGGTTCCCCTAGGCATCGGGACGTTACCGAGATAGACCTCAAAGCCGACGACCGTACCTTTTATCTTCATGGCTTCCAGCACCCGCGGATGTAATTCGCCAAAAGCGGCAAGCCGGTTTTTGGGGCCAAGTTGCAACAGGCCGGAGCGACCCGGATGGTACCAGTCGGGCGCCCCTGTCACGACTTGCGCCGCGTCAGCAGGACCACCAACGGCCGCCAACACGGCCAGCGCGTCAGCTTTGGCATCATAGGCGTCGAACACCCGCCCACCGCCGGCCCAATGGCGTGATGATGTCTCTCCTGCCCGAATGCCTGCGGCAACCATCACTTGCCCCTCAGCGCGGTCAGAATGATATTCCGACCCCACTTCAAACAACGAAACATCCGCAAAGCCACGGGCATGGTTCCTACCGGCTGCGGCCACCAGATTGGGCAGTAATGACGGTCGCATGGCGTCCAGGTCAGCGCTGATGGGGTTTACAAGAATAATTTCGTCCGGCACGCCGCCAAACAGGTCCGCATGAGCGCGGGGCAGGAAGGACCATGTCACCGCCTCCATCATCCCGCGAACGGCAAGCGCCCGCTTCGCGATCCGCACCCGCCGCTGCTTCACCGTCACGGACGGCTTGGCAACCGCGTTGATCTTCGGGAGCGACACGGCCGGAATGTTGTCATAGCCATAGACCCGTAGCACTTCCTCCACAAGATCAGCTTCGCCGTCGATATCCATGCGCCAGGACGGAACTTCTGTGCGGATAACGTCCCCATCTTCAACCGGCTTAAAGCCAAGTTTATCAAGAATAATTATCATCTTGGCAACGGGCACATCGACACCGCCCAGATCGCGAACCCGCGTCTTACGAAGCTCGACTGTTTTTTGCCAGTCCGGGCCACGCCCGGCGACAACCACATTACTGGGTTCGCCGCCGCAAAGGTCCATGACCAAACGCGTCGCGATTTCCATGGCGGTTTCAACGAAAGCCGGATCAACACCGCGCTCAAACCGATAACGAGCATCGGATTCAATGCCGAGCTTGCGCCCCGTCACGGCAACGCGGATCGGATCAAACAGCGCTGCTTCGATAAAGACATTGGTGGTTTCTTCGCTGCAGCCCGTGTCTTCGCCGCCCATAACCCCGCCGAGACCAACGGCTTTTGCATCATCGGCGATCATGCAGGCATCGGCATCCACTTCATATTCTTCACCATCCAGCGCCAACAGCGTCTCGCCCTGTGTGGCCAGACGGGCCTGAATATTGCCATTGATCTTGTCCGCATCGAACACATGCAAGGGCCGCGCGAGGTCATAGGTTACAAAGTTAGTGATATCCACCAGCGCCGAGATCGGACGCAGACCAATAGCCTTCAATTTGTCCTGTAGCCATTTCGGGCTTGGACCGTTCTTAACGCCCCGGACATAGCGGCCGACGAATTTCGAACAAGGCAGAGGATCGTCGCCTTCGAAGTTCAGCGCGACCGATATCGGGCTTTCGAACTTTCCGGCAATGGCCGATGTATCAAGCGCCTTCAACGTTCCAAATCCACTGGCAGCCAAATCCCGCGCGATCCCGTAGACGCCGAGTGCATCCTGATGGTTCGGCGTAATAGCAATCTCAATGATAGGATCATCTAGTCCGGCCAGCGCCGCGTAAGATGCGCCGATTTCGGTATCCTCCGGCATTTCAATGATACCGTCATGTTCGTCAGAAACACCCATCTCACGCTCGGAGACCAGCATGCCATTGCTTTCAACACCGCGAATTTTTGTGGGCTTCAGCAACAAATCGGTGCCCGGTACATACACGCCGGACGGCGCGAAAACGCCTTTCATGCCGGTGCGGGCGTTGGGCGCACCGCAAACGACTTGCACGATTTCACTGCCCGTATCCACCTTGCAGACCCGCAAACGATCCGCATCGGGATGTTGTGTGGCCTCGACCACATAGGCGACACGAAAGGCGGCCAGCTCTTTGGCGCGGTCGGTTATTTCTTCCACCTCAAGACCCATTGCTGTCAATTTTTCAGACAGTTCGTCGAGGGAGGCGGTATAGTCGAGATGCTCTTTCAGCCAGGAAACGGTGAATTTCATCGTGACAATCCTCCGCCCAATGTGGGGACATCCAGCGGCACGAAGCCGTAATGTTTCAGCCAGCGTAAATCCGCATCGAAGAAGGCGCGCAAATCCGGAATGCCATATTTCAGCATGGCGATGCGGTCGATCCCCATGCCCCAGGCAAACCCCTGATACTCATTGGGATCAATACCGCAATGGGCCAGAACGCGCGGGTTGACCATACCGCAGCCGAGAATTTCGAGCCAGTCATCACCCTCGCCGATCTTCACATGGTCCCCCGCGAAAGTGCATTTTATATCCATCTCGGCAGATGGTTCCGTGAACGGGAAATAAGACGGACGGAAGCGCATGGTCACGTCATCTACTTCAAAAAACGCCTTGCAGAACTCCACAAGTACGCCTTTCAAATGGCCCATATGACTGGTTTTATCGATGACCAAGCCTTCGATCTGATGAAACATCGGCGTATGGGTCTGATCGGAATCGCAACGGAATGTCCTGCCTGGCACCACAATACGATGTGGCGGTTCTTGCGACTGCATGGTGCGGATTTGAACCGTAGACGTATGGGTCCGCAGGAGCTGGCGTGAGCCATCTTCTTTTTCGGGCAAGTAGAACGTGTCATGCATCTGCCGCGCTGGATGCTCCGGCGGGATATTGAGCGCGGTGAAATTATGAAAATCATCCTCGATATCCGGGCCTTCCGCGATATCGAAGCCCATATCGGCGAAAATCTCAGTGATTTCGTCCATAACCTGACTGATGGGATGAATACGGCCTTGGGTCTCGGGCCGGGCTGGGAGAGAAATATCGATCCGCTCCGCCGCCAGCTTTATGTCCAATTCCGCCGCGTGCAGTCGGGCTTTCGCCGCGTCAACGGCATCGCCCACGGTTGTCTTCAACTTATTCAGCTGCGGGGCAATGATTTGACGCTCTGCTGGGTCCATTTGACCCAGCCCCCGCATCATCAGGCTTACCGAGCCTTTTTTGCCAAGGGCCGAAATCCGCAATGATTCCAGTGCGTCCAAATTCGTGATATTGCCGATCTCGCCGAGCAATTCACCTTCAAGCTTTTCAATATCCTGCATCACAACTCGCAAACAAAAAAAGAGGGCCGCTAGAAGGGCCCCCTTTAATTTAAAGTGGTTTCACGAAAATATCAGATTTTCGAGGGCCCGGATGATCAGGCTTTGGCGGCTGCTTCTGTTGAAGCGTCCACCAATGCCTTGAAGGCCTCAGGCTCGCGTACGGCGATATCAGCAAGAACCTTGCGGTCCACTTCAATCCCGGCCAGCTTGAGGCCGTGCATAAAGTTGCCATAGGTTACGCCGAGTTCGCGCGAGGCTGCATTGATCCGCTGGATCCACAAACCCCGGAATGTCCGCTTTTTGTTCCGGCGGTCGCGATATGCGTACTGACCGGCTTTTTCAACTGCCTGTACGGCAATGCGGAAGGTATTTTTACGGCGGCCATAATAACCTTTGGCAGCCTTGATAACTTTTCTGTGGCGGGCGTGCGTAGTGACGCCGCGTTTAACACGTGCCATGGGTCTCTCTCCTTAACCGTACGGTAAAAACTTTTTAACAATGCGAGCATCTTGATCCGCGAGGACAGTCGTTCCCCGCAGATTCCGGATTTGCTTGTTCGTCCGTTTGATCATGCCATGCTGTTTACCAGCCTGGTTTGCGCGCACCTTTCCAGATGCCGTGAGAGAGAAACGTTTTTTTACGCCACTCTTGGTTTTTAACTTGGGCATTTTGGCTTCCTTTAAATCACAAGGTTAAAGCAAAAGAGCAAACGCGGCAGCCCCAATTGGCCGGAATGCTCGACGGAGCGAGCGTTATACCCGCGAGCCGCCCCAAACACAAGCCCAAAGCATGGATTTTTAAACAGGCTTTCACAAATACATTCACAGGCCCGTCCTAAGGTTAGAAATCCTCATATTCCGCCACCTACAAGGTCGTTAAATTATGCGCTATCTATCTATGTTTAAAGATATAATGACGGAGGGGAGAAGATTCGTATCTATCTTCGCTCTCTTTCCAATTTTTTTTCTCCTTCTCAGCATCCACACCGTCAACGCCGAAGGCGGGTTTTCGTTTTTGGTACTTTCCGATGTCCCTTACACGGCCAAGGAAGATTTCACCTTAAGACAAACCATTGTGCCCGCTGTCCAGAAAGATGACACCCCATTCGTTATTCATCTGGGCGATATGAAGAACAGCAAGATCCCCTGCACGGAGGAATTGCTGGCCGGGCGGCGAGATCAGATTTTTTCCCTCCATCCGGGCCGCGTTTTCTATACTCCCGGGGATAATGACTGGACCGACTGTGACCGGACGCAAATAAACTATCGTTATTCAGAATTGAACCGGCTCGACTTGCTGAGGCGGTTGTTCTACGGCAAGCCCCTTAAGCTCCCAAAAGAATGGGCGTATGGCAGACAGTCGCTCTATCCCGAAAATATGCGTTGGATCCATAACGGCGTCGTCTTTGCTACCGTCCATCTTGTGGCCACCAATAACGGAAGAGAGGAAATCCTACTCGATGATGTAGATCTGGCTCTTACTCTCGTGGATGCGCGCGACCGAGCCAATATACTCTGGCTCGAGAAGGCTTTCGAAACGGCGCGAAACACCAATGCACCCGCCATCATCATCGCCACCCAGGCCGATGTCACTAAGTTTAAATACCCGAGCAAATGTACCATTCTCAGGCGTCAGAAATGTGATGCCTTTGCGACTTTCAAAACCAGCCTGAAAGCCCTCTCGGCGGCCTACCGAAAACCGGTCCTCTTTATTCATGGAGATACAAATCCATATTGTCTGGATAAAGACTTTGGCGGATCGCGGGCGCCAAATCTCTGGCGCTTTAACTCAACTGGCGACTATGCGCTCGTCGATGCCGCCAAAATAAGCGTCCATCCGAAAAAACCAGCTGACCCATTCACATTTACCTCCTTGGTTCAGAACATAGTCCCGGCTGAAGGCTGCTGACAAACGCAAAAGAGCCCGCGCCGTGGCTACGGTCGCGGGCTCTTTCCAACAGAAATTTTGCTACTTAATTGATGCGATGACCATGGTCATCTGGCGGCCTTCCATTTTCGGATGCTGCTCGACTTTCGCAATTTCTTCAGTTTCATCGCGCACTTTATGCAATAATTTCATGCCGATTTCCTGATGGGCCATTTCACGGCCTCGGAATCGCATGGTCACTTTTACCTTGTCGCCAGTATCCAGAAATTTATTTACCGCACGCATTTTGACCTCATAATCATGCTGGTCAATGTTGGGCCGCATCTTGATTTCCTTGATCTCAACTGTTTTTTGATTCTTGCGGGCTTTTGAGGCCTTTTTTTGCGCTTCGAACCTGGCACGGCCATGGTCCATCAGCTTGCACACCGGTGTCTCGCCGGGAGAAACCTCGACAAGGTCCAGGCCAACTTCATCGGCCAGCCCCATTGCGGCCTGGATAGTGACAAGACCGATATTATCACCTTCATCGTTGATCAGCCGGACACCGGCAGCGACAATATTTTCATTCGTGCGAGGTCCATCTTTCGTCGGGACCGTATTTCTGTGTGGACGGGCTATTTACTTTCTCCTTCAATCATTGATCCATTGGCACCGCCTTCAAACGGCATGGCTTGAACATATTCTATAATTTTTAACGAATTATTGCCATCGGTTCTTTACACATTCTGGCTGAACTATAGACCCGGGACTTTCGCTTCCTCCACCAACTGGTCGATTGCCTCACCAAGGTCAAGAACCTTCTGGTGTTTTTCACCAAGTCGGCGGACAGAAATTGTCTTCTCCTCCGCCTCCCGCTTGCCCGCCACCAGCAAGGCCGGCACCTTAGCCAGACTATGTTCGCGGACCTTGTAATTGATCTTCTCGTTGCGGAGATCAAGGCTGGCCCGTAGGCCTTTTGCTTTCAGGGCGGCCAATACTTCGCGGGCGTAATCATCGGCTTCGTCGGTAATGGTGGCCACAACAACCTGCTCTGGTGCCAGCCACAGCGGAAAGCGCCCGGCATATTCCTCAATCAGGATTCCAATAAACCGCTCCATCGAGCCAAAAATTGCCCGGTGCAACATCACAGGTCGATGTTTTGCTCCGTCTTCACCGATATAATTGGCGTTTAGACGCTCTGGTAGTACAAAATCAACTTGCAAAGTCCCACATTGCCAGTCACGGCCAATGGCGTCGGTCAGCACGAACTCCAGCTTCGGACCATAAAAAGCACCCTCGCCGGGGTTCATCGAATAACTGAGCCCTGTCGCGTCAATGGCTTCCCGCAAGGACCCTTCGGATTTGTCCCAAGTCTCATCTTCTCCGGCGCGCACTTCCGGCCTGTCCGAGAATTTGACCTTAACGTCGGTAAAGCCGAAATCCTTGTAGACGTCCAACAGCAGCGCACAGAAAATTTCGGTTTCCGATGTAATCTGATCTTCGGTGCAGAAGATATGCGCATCATCCTGGGTAAAGCCGCGCACCCGCATAATACCATGCAACGCGCCCGAGGGCTCATAGCGGTGGCAGGAGCCAAACTCCGCCATTCGAAGCGGCAGGTCACGATAGCTCGTGATTCCCTGATTGAAAATCTGAACGTGACATGGGCAATTCATGGGTTTGAGCGCAAAAGTACGCTCATCCGATTCGGTAGTATACATCGCGTCGCGGAATTTTTCCCAATGCCCGGATGCTTCCCATAGCTTGCGATCCACAAGCTGCGGTGTCTTGACTTCTTTGTAGTCAGCCACCTCAAGCTTATGCCGCAGATAGTTTTCAAGGGTTCGGTACAAGGTCCAGCCTTTTTCATGCCAGAACACCATCCCCACAGCTTCTTCTTGCAAATGGAACAGGTCCATTTCCCGCCCCAGCTTGCGATGATCGCGGCGTTCAGCTTCTTCCAGTCGATGGAGATAAGCTTTCAGCTCTTTCTCGTTCCGCCACGCGGTCCCGTATATCCGCTGCAACATCTCGTTCCTGGAATCGCCGCGCCAGTAAGCGCCCGCCAGCTTCATCAGCTTGAACGCATGGCCCAACTTCTTCGTAGACGGTAAATGCGGCCCCCGGCAGAGATCCTGAAATTCACCCTGACGATAAATACCGATGGGCTGATCCGCCGGGATAGAGGCAATAATTTCAGCCTTATAATGCTCGCCTATGCTTTTGAAATAATCGACGGCCGCGTCACGAGCCCATTCCTCGCGAACGATCTGCTCATCACGATCAACAATTTCATGCATCCGCTTTTCGATTTTTTCGAGATCGTCGGGCGTAAACGGCTTTTCCCGGGCGAAATCATAGTAAAAGCCGTTTTCGATGGACGGGCCGATGGTGACCTGAGTTTCCGGATAAAGTTCCTTCGCCGCTTCAGCCAGCACATGGGCCGCATCATGACGGAGAAGTTCCAGAACTTCGTCCCCGTCTTCGCGAATGGTAACGATTTCAACGGCAGTATCCCGATCCAGAAGGGTTTTGAGATCTTTCATCTCGCCATCAATACGCAGCGCCAGCGCCGCCTTGGCCAGGCCGGGGCCGATATCCATCGCCAGATCCTGGCCCGACAAGGCCTTGTCAAAGGATCGTACACTTCCATCGGGAAGCGTAATGTCTATTTTACCATTTTCCACTCTATACCACCAATTCCGTTTTCTGTTCCGAGCAACACCCTGCCCTGAATCCATGGATCTCAACCCACTAACCGGGGGACTGTAGAAATTTGGCCCCGCATGTCAAGCAATAGAGGCGCCCGGCGCCTTATTCGGGAGATTATTTGTCCGCAGCCGCCAGATCGGCATAAACGTCCAGGGTGGCGCTGCACATTTTCTCGATCGAGAAATTCTTCGTTACATGGTGCCGTGCCTGAGCGGCGACAGCCTCACGCTGGTCCGTCGTCATGCCAATGGCCGCAGTCAAGGCGGCCGCAATGGCATCTGCATCGCCAACCGGCACAAGCCAG